>CAKPJO010000027.1 GCA_934162685.1 uncultured Bacilli bacterium
ATTGAATATTACACACCTAATGGATTAAATAAACAAGATTCCCAATATAGCTATGATTCTCGTAATAAAATGTATGAAGGATCTGGTTTAAGAATATATCATATTGATGCTAGACTTGTTAAAGGTATTTATGTAAGTGGCAGTTCATATAGTAACCGTGGTTACTCAAGTGATTGGGTTAAAAATAATACCATTATCGGCGCATCTAATTCCTTAAATCGTAGTTACTTAACTAGTACACAAGCTAAAAATGGTAAAGTACGTTATGTCCATTTATTAGACTCAGGAAAAAACAATACACTTTCTAATGGTGTTAATGGTACAGGTGACTATTCAAGTATAACAGTTCCTAAGTCACAAGGTTTAAAAATTAATCCAGATAAAACTTTATGGACTAAAGGTCAAACATTTGAAGCCACTAGTGATTTCTTCGCTAACGGAACAAAATTTAATGACGGAACAGCGTTAAATTATACAATTACAGTTGGCGAGACTGATGGTGACGCTATAACTGTTAAGATTACTAAAAAATAATAGAATTTCCTAAAAGATAATTTAAGTAATAACAAGCTTATATTTGCTTAGAAATAACTAAGGCATTTATAGGCTTTTTCTTATGAATATAATATCGATTTTTGTTTTAAAATTATAAAATCACAATAATCTTAATTGGTTTTATGACATTTGATTTTTTAAAGTTAGAATTTGTGATAAACTAATAAATGGTGGTGAGCAAAATGAAAAAAAGAACTAAAATAGTCTTGTTATCTTTTGCTATAATCGTCACTATTACTTTCCCATTAGCTTTATTAGCGCAATTTGGAATTGATAATACTAATTACCAAAAAGAATATATTGATTCATTAGAACCGATTAAAACACGTGATATAACTATTGATGAAACAGGTGTTAATACCAAGTTTTATAATATTGATGATAGTGATTTTACTATTTTGCAACTTTCCGACACACATTTTACTGGCGATAGATGGTATAAATCACTAGATTTAAAGTGTTTAAAAGCTATTTACACTATGGTGGATTATGTTAAACCAGATTTAGTTATTTATACTGGTGATAATATTTACCCTTCTTTAGCTTTTGGATCTAATAATAATATAAAATCGGCGCAAATTTTAAGTGAATTTTTAGAAAAATTAGAAGTTCCTTTTCTCTATGAGTTTGGGAACCATGATACAGAGTATTATGCTCGAGGGCAAGCTAAAGATATAAATGAAATTTTTCAGAGTAATCCATATTGCTATGCACGAGAAGACACAGAAGTTGGTTATAAGGCCGGAAGGTTATCGCAAGTTGTAGAAATTAGAAATAGCGATACTTCTTTAAATCAAGCAATTGTGCTTTTAGATTCTGGTGCATATAAATCATCTTCATTTTTATCGGGATATGATAACTTTAAAGAACAAAATATTTATTGGTATGAAGAGAAACTCGTAAAAATTAGAAAAAGAGAAAATTTGGAAAATGTTTCACAAGTGCCATCGATGGCGTTTTTCCATATTCCACCTTATGAATATAAAGAAGCTTGTAAGTTATATGAAGAAGGTAATGAAGAAGTAACTTATTTATTTGGTGAGAATGATGAAACTATATCTTGCCCTAATGAGCCAAGTGGATTATTTGATAAAATGGTTAAGTTAGAATCGACAAAGGCAGTATTTTTTGGACATGATCACACTAATTATATGGCTTTAAGATATAAAGGTATTGAAATGTATTATGGACACGCTATTGATTATAGAGCGTATCCTACGATAAAATATAAAACACAGTATCGTGGTGGCAATATTATAAAACTCCATCGTGATTCAACGTATACTGTCGAGTCATGTTTATTAAAAGACATAGAAAGGTAAAAAAAGATGAAGTATTTTTTAGTAATTGCATTTTTATTTATTATGGGCTCAACGATTGGATGGGTAATTGAATTGCTATTTCGTAGATTTTTTTCTGCACATAAATGGATTAATCCAGGATTTTTAGTAGGACCTTATTTACCTTTATATGGGTTTGGTTTATGCGCTTTATTCGGGCTAGCATCTATTGATATATCTTTTATTACTACTACGTATTGGTTACAAGTGGTTATTAAAGTTGCGGTTATGACGTTTACTATGACTTTGGTAGAGTATATCGCTGGTTTAATTTTTATTAAAGGTATGAACATCAAATTGTGGGATTATTCAAATCGTCCTGGCAATATTCAAGGCATTATTTGCCCACTATTTACATTTTTTTGGGCTATTATTGCGTTAATATATGTCTTGTTTATCCATAATGTAGTTGTAGGATGGGTTAACTGGTTTGATAACAATATTATTTTCTCATTCTTCGTAGGTATTGTATTAGGTGCGATGATTGTAGACTTTGCTTATTCTATTAACCTTGCTTCTAAAATTAAAAGATATGCAAAAGAAATGCAAATTGTCGTCCATTATGAAAATTTTAAAGACTATATAACAACTAAAGTTAAATCATCAAAACTTAAAAACGCTCTTGTTCCTTTAATGAAACCATTAAATGTTTTAAAAGAAAATATTCAATCATATAAGGATGCAATGAAAACTAATAAAACGAATAAAGAAAAGAAGGAATAAGTATGCCAAGAACTAAAAGTACACATAAAAAAAGAAATTCTTTAAAAGAAATCCCCTACAAAAAACGTACAAACTATCCAGAATATAAAGTACATGAACCAACACCACTATTAGAATTTTTACTCAAACGTATCACTAATCAATCAAGAAATAATATTAAATCATTATTAAGTCATCGCCAAGTTTTAGTGGACGGGGCACCAATTACCCAATTTGATTTTATGTTAGCTAAAGATGATATTGTGATGATTGCTCCAGCACCAGTAAGAAAAATTACTAAAAATAGCAAAAATGACTTACAAAAACTAGATATTATTTTTGAAAATGATGAATTAATTGCTATTAATAAACCATCAGGATTATTATCGATTGCTAGTGACCGCGAAAAAGAAATTACTGCTTATCGTTTATTAATGGATTATGTACGCACTAAGGACCCACATAATCGAATTTATGTCGTTCATCGTATTGATAAAGATACATCTGGCGTATTAATCGTTGCAAAAAACGAACGAATTAGAGATGCTTTACAAGATCATTGGAATGAAATTGTTAAATTCCGTGGGTATTACGCTATTGTGGAAGGCAATGTGGAAGAAAAAAAGAAAACTATTAAATCTTGGCTAAGAGAAGCGTCTACAAATTTAATGTATTCTTCAAGGAAACCAGGAGATGGTAAAGAATCTATTACTCATTACCAAGTAATTAAAGAAATTGATGGGTATTCTTTATTAGATGTTAATATCGATACAGGTAGAAAAAATCAAATCCGTGTTCACATGAAAGATATTGGACATAACATTATTGGCGATGAACGTTATGGCTCAACAAAGAATCCACTTAATCGTTTGGGGCTTCATGCTTATGCATTGGAGTTTATTCATCCAATAACAAAAAAAGTAATGCGTTTTGAAACACCGATGCCAAATGAATTTGTATCAATGTTTGGCGTTAAGCAAAAACAATTAAAGAAAATTAAGGCATAGCAATATGTCTTTTTTTTATACGACTTTCATAGATTTAAATAAGAGGGATACTATGGAAGAAGTTATAAAAATTAGAGGCGGTAAGAAATTATCCGGTGTAGTTCATATCTCAGGTAGTAAAAATAATTGTGTAGCATTAATCCCTGCGGCTTTATTGTCTAAAGGATTAGTGGTTATTCATAATATTCCACCAATAAGTGATGCTTATCATTTAGTTGGTATTTTAGAACAATGTGGAGCGTGTGTTACATATAAAGACAACACTCTTATTATTGATGCAAGTAATTTATATTATAAAGACTTAGTAATGCCAGAAATGGGGAAACTAAGGGCGTCATATTATTTTTATTCGGTGTTTTTAGGACTTTTTAAATATGTTAAGGCTAACACTATTGGTGGTTGTAGATTAGGAGACCGTCCGATTGATTTGCATTTATATGCTTTTAAAGAATTAGGCGCAAAAGTCCTCGAGCAAGATGGAACTTATATCTTTGATGGTTCAAATTTAAAAAGTGGACATATTATATTTGAAAAAACTTCAGTTGGTGCAACTGTAAACACTGTTATATTAGCTACGCAAATAAAAGGAAAAACTATTATTGAAAATGCAGCCACAGAACCAGAAATTGTGGAACTGATACATTTTTTAAATTTAATGGGAGCAAAAGTAGTTATGGATGGATCAACATTAACTATCTATGGTGGAAGAGTAATGCATGGAACAGAATTTAGTAATATTCCTGATCGAATTGAAGCTGGTACTTACGCTCTTATTGGTGCAGCTTTAGGTAATAATTTAAAAATAAAACCAATCATACCGGAACATATTCAAAGCCTTTTAGAACTATTTGATGTTTTAAAAGTAAATTATATTATTAAAAAAGACACGATGGTTATTAGTGCAAGTCCAATTGAAAATGGAATAATAATTTTGACTTCACCTTATCCGGGATTCCCAACTGATTTACAACAACCACTTACGACCTTTCTTTCGGTGTCCAAAGGTACATCAGTTATTATTGAAGGCATATACGATAATCGTTTTGCACATGTAAAAGAATTAAATAAAATGGGTGCTAATATCAGTATAAATAATATGAATATCATTATTCATGGTGTTAATAGTATGAATGGATCTATTGTTAGTGGTAAAGACCTTCGTGGTGCGGCATCTTTAGTTTTAGCAGGCCTCATGGCTAAAGGAGAAACGATTGTAAAAGGTCTAAATTACATTAATAGGGGTTATGAAAATATGATTGCTAAACTTAAGAAAATTCACGCAGATATAAAAATCGATTTAATGTAGGAGATGATTAATAGTGAAAAAACAATATTTTTATTTAATGCCTTTATTATTAGCAATACTTACATCTTGTAATAGAAATAATAATTTTCTAGTCTTAGGTAATTTTAAAGATGTGATCGTGGCGTCATTAGAAGAAGCATTAAATATGAAAGGGAATAGTTATTTTGCAAGTGAAAATATGCAATCAGGCGAGCTATTTAAAATAGTGGACTCTAATGCTTCTTATTATGAAAATGGTAAAAAGCATCCGTTTTTTGCTGAAGTAGAAAAATCAAAACTCATTGTTATTAATGTGGGATTATATGATGTTTTGCCATCTATGGAAATTAATGAAGAAGAAAATATTTTAAATTATGATAACAATCTTATTGATAAACAGTTAGAAGTATTTTCATATCATATGCATCATATTGTTGAAGATATTCGTTCAATTAATAGTAAAACAAGCATATTTGTCTTATCTTCTTATAATAGTTTTAATTTTGAAAGTCCAGAGGAAAAAATGTTTAATAGCATCATTAAGAGAATAAATGAATCAATTTTAGATAGCATTGAGGACGTAACAAATATAAAATATATTTCTATTGTCGATATTAAAGAACAAACGAAAGATAATAATTCTACAATTGAAGAAGAACTAGTGAATGTTATAAGAGGACATTATAATGAATGAAGCTGAAAAAAACAAATTGATTATAACTACTTCTTGGCTATTTGAAGCAGTAAATAATCAATATCGTGCGGTGATAAATGATATAAGAAAAAGCATGATGTTTTCTATGTATAAGTTATCCACACTTTTTAATAAGTTTAATAAAAATATTAATTTATCTTTTTCATTAATAAATCAAGCTCAAAGAAACTTTGTAGTAGTTTTAAAACAAGCACAATTTAATTCAGTAACACTCAATAATATATATAAAATGTATGTTAAAAGAGGAATATATCAAGAAAAAATGGCGTCAGAAGCATTAAGTAATTTGCGTTATGACGTTAATGTGTTTTCTGATCCGCTATTTAAAAATATTATAGCAAAAACCTATAATTTACATTCTTTGTTAATGGATTTGGAACGTAAATTTTACTTGCTATGTGAATAGGTTTTTGTTAATAAACATATATAAATAATTAAGGTAGTAATAATAGGCCAGTTAACATAAATGAAACTTGGAATATTTGTAAAAAGAGGAATATTCATAGATAGAGTCATTATTAGTGGAACAATTAAACTTGCTAATAAAGCAATAAAAGCAATTACAAAAATAGTAGTTGTTATTTTTTGATATTTAATAATTTTTTCTTTTTTTGTTATAAAAATTATAAAATATATTAACCCGATTATGGCAATGATTCCGCATATTACATAAGGAGTAAAGATAGTATAAAATTGTCTATATTCTACTTCAGTGTATTCAACATCTTGTAGACCAAATATCACTAGTGATAGAAACAAAGGCATCCAAAAAGTAGTTGCAAATATTTCTAATAAAATAGCAAGCGAAGATGTAATTATTTTTAATGGATTTTTCTTCATGCTTAATCACCTTAACTAATTATATAACTTACATTAGAATTATTGCAATATATGCATTAATTTTGTTAAAATTAAGTTCATAGAGGTACAATCAATGAAACTTAAAAAATTGCTTTTATTTATTCCGTTTTTACTAGTAGGATGTAAGGACAATATATCAATATCCACATCAATTTCTACATCAACTTCAGAAAGTGAACAAGAAACAATTTTACTAGAAAAACACTTTTCTAAAGAAACTGATGATAGTTTTGAAAACTTTTTTGCGTTAGGCTGGAGCACCGCTAATTCGAAGTTTGGCACTAATAGCGTTATTCTTTTAGAGGATGTTAATCATAAGTATGGTTCTGGTTATGTGCGTACACCAGCGTTTACTCAAACAAACGATATTAAAATATCATTAACTGTTCAAGTTACTGGTTTTAATAACGCTACAAGTATTAATAATTTTCTTGATCAAACATTTAAGTTTGGCATTTCTTTATTAAACGAAGATAATGAAGTTATTAATGACACTGATCTAATATTTGAACACAAGATAACACAAAGTGATTGTGATAATAAATCTTTTTCTTCTTTGAATAGTTACACCACTAATCCTAGTGAAGCAAAGACTTTAGATTTTACTTATAGTTCTGATACACCAATATCCAAAATTAGCGTTAATTATTTAAGCAAGCCCCATTATGTGGAAAATTCAAAAGATAATGGTATTAATTTAGAAATATTTTCACTAGTAATAAAAAAATAATTTACGCATTTTGCCTAAATATATACAATAACTTCCAAGCGTTTTAATAGTAAACATGATTATGTTTAAATTAAAATGGAGGATATCGCCATGAATCAAATATTTGTATCAAAGAAAAAAAGTGAAATTATTTCTTTAATTAATTTATGTGTTAATGTAATTGCTGCAGTAATTAATATTATTTTATATGCTTGCACTAAAGAAATTAATTTGTTTTTAACAATGTTTTTTATTAATATTGCCATACTTTTATTAACATTTATTGCTTATAAAACAAAGTTATCTATTTTATTAATTGGTTCAGGAGTGGCAATGGTAGTTTTGCATTCACTTACTAACTATGGCACCATGACTTTTTCTTATGCTTATTTAATTGGCGCAATTTTATTATTTGTTGGTGCAGTTATACAAACAATTTTTCAAATTCTAGAAAAAGAAAAGCCGCAAATAAAAGGTGTGCCCGCAATTGTAGCATTTTTAATAATTGCACTAGGATTTTCTAGCTTTTATATTGCTGAATTAAAAATAGGTGCTAATCGCCGAGTTGTTCAACATGAAACTTGGAATGTGCCTTCTTTTATTGATAAAAAAGAAAATGAAAAACAAGGTGAAGTAAAAGAACTTATTTATAAAACAAAGGCTTACGCTACTGATAATAGAGAAGTAACTAAAAAAGCTAATGTTTATTTACCATATGATTATTCTAGTGAAAATAAATATGACATATTATATTTGATGCACGGAACTGGCGATAATGAAGATTACTGGTTAAAAAAGAATCGTAATAATAAAGTAATGCTTGATAATTTAATAGCAGGAAATTATATTAAGCCATTAATTGTTGTTACACCGACATTTTATGTAGAAAATGACCATGAAAATGATTTAGATCAACTTACATACTCTTTCAAATATGAATTAAGAAATGACTTAATGGTTGCGGTAGAATCCACATATTCAACATACGCTAATTCTACTAGTGATGAAGATTTTATTTTAAGCCGTGATCATCGTGCTTTTGCTGGCTTAAGTAGAGGCGGAGTTACAATGTATCATTCTGTACTGTGCGAATCTTTAGATTATTTTTCTTATTTTGGCGCTTTTAGTGGCTCTAGAACAAGTGGTAAAGAATTAGTAACTGCTATTCAAAAAGAAGAATTTAAAGATTATTCAATTAATTATTTATATGCCTCAGCGGGAACTTTGGACTTTGCTCTTCCAAGTCAAATAAAAGATTATCGCGAACAAATTAAAATGGAAGATAGGCTAAATGATGAAAATACTTCTTTTGATGTTACTCCATTTAAAAGACATTCAAGTGCCAATTGGCATTTAAATCTATATAATTTCTTACAATTGATTTTTTAATAATTAGTATTAAGGAAAATTTAATGTTAAAATAGAAATAGGAGAAAGCAACGATGATTAGAATAGCAATTGTTGAAGATGAAGAAAAATATAAGAAGCAATTAATTGATTGCTTTGAAAAATATAGTAAAGACAATAATATTCAAATTTCTTATGATTCATTTAATAATGGATTAGATTTTGTTGAACAGTTTCATTCTAATTATGATGTAATTTTCTTTGATATTGAAATGCCTCTTATGAATGGTATGGAAGCCGCAAGAAAAATAAGAAGTATTGACCAAGCAGTAGAAATTATATTCGTTACACGTTTAACTAATTATGCTGTTGACGGCTATGAGGTCGAAGCTTTTGATTATATATTAAAGCCAATTAACTATATTAGTTTTTCTTTAAAACTAAATCGACTTGTTAAAAAAATAAATAATAAGCAAGGAAAATCATTTGTTTTTTCAATTAAAGTTGGAGAAAAGATAAAAATACTTCAAGATTCTATTTTATATTTTGAAAGTAATAATCATTATGTGACTATAGTTACTACAAGCAAAAATTATGAAGTAAGAAATACTATTAAAAATATTGCTATGGATTTAAATGATTCAACATTCGCTCAATGTGGTAAGAGTTATTTAATAAATATGCAACATATTAGTTCAATTGTAGATAATATTGTTTATCTTGATAATGGAGAGCAACTTCCTATTTCAAGAGCTTATCATAAAAATTTTGTTGACGAGTTTACTAAGTTTTTTGCTAATGGGAGGTATTAAATTTTAAATGTTTTTAAAATCTTTTAAGGAATATATCCCGTTAATAGCATATTTTGTACAAATTTTTCTAGCAAATTTATTATTTTTTGTAATGCTTAAAAAAAGGAAACATTTTGCTTTAAGGTTTAGTATTGGCTCTATTTTATCATTAGGAATTTTCTTGTTATTAGCGCCAGTAGTATCTAAGTTGTTACAAGGATTTATTGTAGGAGGAAGAACAACTTTATCATTTTTGATCTTATTATGTTTATTTTATTGTTGCTTTGATAGAAATTTTGTTGATACATTATATTGTTCTATTGCCGCTATACTAGCACAAAATATGGGCGCAAATATGTATGATATTTTCCGTGGCCTTTTAAAACTAGAAGGATATCAACCATTAAGTATTTATATGTTCATATCATTTATATTTATTTATGTTTTAACATGGTTATTATGTGCTCGTAAATTAAAAGATTTAGAAGATATTGCAGCAAACAAAATTGTAACTTTAATTGTTGTTGTAGCTTCTTATTTCTTAGTTTGTGTATTCTTTATGAAGATTTCTGAGTATTTTACAAGTAAAGATGAAATGTTTATTTATTGCCACTTAATTATTTTAGTATGTGACTTCTTTGCTTTATTTATTATGTTTAGTGATTTAAAAAAGCGTTATTTAATAACAGAAAACATGCTTATTGATCAAATGATGGAAGATACAAAAAAGAGGTATAAATTAGAATCCCAAACAGTGGAAATGATTAATATTAAATGTCATGATTTAAAACATCGTTTAGATAATTTACACACAAATGATGAAGAAGATGATAAAGCATTAGAAGAAGTTAAACAATCAATTATGATTTATGAATCAATTGCCAAAACTGGAAATCCAGTTACGGATTTAATTATTTCTAATAAGTCATTGATTTGTGAAAAAAATGATATTGTATTTACTTACCATATCGATGGTAAGGCTATTTCATTTATGCATAAAACTGATATTTCGGCATTATTTGGAAATATTATTGATAATGCAATTGAGTATTTAAGCAAAGTCGAGCCAAAAGAAAACCGAGTATTAAATATGAACGTGTTTTTAAATAAAAGAACAGTAGGAATGCATATAGAAAACTTTTGTGACCGCAAAATAGAATTTAAAGATGGGTTACCATTATCTACAAAAAATGATGCTTTTTACCATGGGTTTGGTACAAAGAGCATGAAATATATTGTTAATAAATATCATGGGAATATGATAATAGCTAATAAGGATAATTTGTATACAATTGATATAATGATGCCTTTACAAGAAAAGAGCAATAAAATCTAACTTCGCCAAAATAAGTACAATTTTCGCCAAACACGTTAAGAAAGCGCTTACTTATATTATATTCTTCTTACAAAGCGAGTTTTAACTTGCAAATAGGAGGAATTATGAAGACTAAATCAATAGGTAAACTTGGTGCATGGCGTGCAGTAGCGTCAGTTTCAACAATTGTCTTATTGCTTTCAATTGGTGGAACAACTGTAACTAATGAATGGTCAGGTTATATTAACAAAATGCTTAATATTAACAATACCAAAATCGTTACTGATGAAAATGCAAATGAAGATCCAATTCATTTTAAATCAAGTTTTTCAAACCACTTAGACGTTATGAATAATGCACGTAAAGTGGCAAAACAAGTTCAAGCTGAAGGCACAGTATTAATGAAAAATGATAATAATGCCTTACCTTTAGCAAAAGGAGCAAAAGTTACTTTCTTATCTTATTCTACTGCTGAAATACTTTATGGTAGTTCAGGCTCTGGAGGTATTACACCAGAAGGAGGTCGCTTACAAGATTTAATTACTGCTTGTAAAAACGATAACAAATTAGATATGAATATGACTGCCTACAATTTCTATAAAGAAAAATATGATGCAAAAGTAGGATTTACCGAATCAAAAGGTTGGGGCGGAACAACAATGAAATTCCGTAATTTAAAGAAAGCTACGGAAATTGCTGCAAGTGAATTCACAGAAGAAATGACTAATAGTTTCAATGAATATAATGATGCAGCAATATTTGTTTTATCTAGAACAGGTGGAGAAGGTAGCGATTTATCAGCGGGAACTGATAAATATTTAGCTATCACTGATGAAGAAAAATCTGTTTTGGAAGCTATGAAAAATGGACCATTCAAGAAAAGAATTGTTCTAGTTAATACATTCAATGCAGTTGAATTAGGATTTCTAGATCAATACAACATTGATGCTTGCTTATATATTGGTGGTACAGGTGAAGTGGGATTAGATGCTGTTACAGATATTATTGTTGGCAAAATTTGCCCAAGTGGTAAATTAGCGGATACTTATGCATATGATTCATATTCATCGCCAGCAATGCAAAATTTTGGTGATTATACATTTAATAATGCTGATCAAATTAATAATGCTGATTCTAGAAAATATGTAATGTATAACGAAGGAATTTATGTTGGATATCGCTATTATGAAACAAGATATGAAGATAGTGTCTTAGGAAAAGGCAAGGCTAATTCTTCAAAAGGAAGCTTTAAAGGCGCCACATGGAACTACGCTAACGAAGTGCAATTTCCATTTGGATATGGTTTATCTTATGCTGATTTAAAACAAGAATTAGTATCTTCTTCTTTAGATTGGAAAGCTAAAAAAGCAACATTTACAGTTAAAGTTACTAATAGTTCATCAATTGATGCTTTAGATACTATTGAAGTTTATGCTCAAACACCTTATGTCGCTGGTGGATTAGAAAAATCTGCTATCCAATTATGTGGATTTGAAAAAGTAGAAGTAAAAGCTAATGATTCTACGACTGCAACAGTGGAAGTAGAATTACGCGATATTGCTTCTTATGATAATATCAACCACAAAACATATGTTATGGATAAAGGAGATTATTACTTTGCAATTGGTAATGGCGTTCATGATGCCTTAAACAACATTCTTGAAAAGAAAGGCGTTAACGCAACTCAAAAAGAAGCAATGGTTGGAGAAGGAAACGCTAAGAATGCTGTTAAATATGTAAAATCAACATTTGATGCTGAAGAATATATGGCTAGTGAAACTAAAACAAAAATCACTAATCAATTTGATGATGCTGATGTTAATAACTATTTAGATGATTCTAATAAAGTAACTTACTTATCTCGAAACGATTGGGACAAGACTTGGCCTAAATCAATGGTGGGATTTAACGCTAGTGAAAGAATGATTACTATGGCAAATTCCTACTATTCTAGTGATAATAAAGGACAAGGAACATTACCTTCTGCTTATACAAAAGAAACTGATGGCAAAAAAGTTACTTTAGGTGCAGAAAAGAAATATACTGTGGCGATGATGATTGGCGCTGACTATGATGACCCTAACTGGGATGCTTTATTAGACCAATTAACAAAACAAGATTATTTAGATTCTACTTCTCAAGGTAGAAAGCCACTTGAAAGTGTCGGTATGCCTGCTACTACAGCAGTAGATGGTCCAGCAGCATGGACAAAATCTAATTATATTGAAGATTACACAAATCAATATAATGCTGACAAAGTTAAAAAGACTACAGATTTAACAGTTTTATATCCAACAGAAACAGTTATGG
>CAKPJO010000028.1 GCA_934162685.1 uncultured Bacilli bacterium
AAAAATACCTTTGCCAGAAAAAGATTTTAAAGGTAGAATAGTTGAGAATAAACTAAAAGAAGTATCTATTCATATTTTTGATGATAATTGTTATACTTTTCAACCTTTATATAAATTAACTAAAAATGATTTAAAGATTTGGATGGATAAAGTAGAAGAATTTGTTTTAGCGGGTAATGTGAATGTTTATGCTGAAAATGCTTTAAATGAAGTTTCTGATAAATTAGATATTTTCCCAATAAGTTATGAAAAATATTATATTAATGAAATTGATAATGTCGAAGACTATGAAAAAGTTAGTTCGGAAATTAGAAACTTAGATTTTAAAGAACAAGAAATTATAAAAAGCATTAACAATTTACCAGCAATTTTAAATAAGTATAATTTACATAATCCTTTGGTTGTTGTGTCTAAATTTTTAAGAACAAAAATAGAAAAATTACTGCATAGTCATAATATTAATTACGCTTTATTTGATGATTTTGACGCTAATCCAAAATACGAAGAAGTGGAAAATGCCTTAAAATTATTTAAAGATAATAATTGCGATTCTATTATTTCTTTAGGCGGAGGTAGCGCAATTGACGTAGCTAAATGTGTTAAGTTATTTTCTATGATGGATGGAAATAAAAACTATTTAACACAAGAGCATAAATACATCAATTTAAAACATATTGCAATACCTACAACGGCAGGAACAGGTAGCGAATCAACGCACTTTGCGGTAATTTATTTTGAAGGTAAAAAACAATCTGTTCATGACGATATCATTTTACCAGATATTGCGATACTTGATCATCATTTGCTTTTGTCATTACCCATTTATCAAAAGAAATCAACCTTACTTGATGCTTTATGTCAAGCAATTGAATCGATTTGGTCGGTAAATTCTAACGCACAAAGTAAAATTTATGCTAAAAAAGCAATCAAATTAATATTAGAAAATGAAGATAGTTATCTTAATGGTGATATTAAATCTGCTAAAAAAATGATTGAGGCATCTAATTTAGCAGGTAAGGCTATTAATATTACAAAAACAACTGCCGCACATGCAATGAGCTATAAACTAACAAGTGTATATGGACTTGCCCATGGACACGCTGTAGCGCTCGCTTTGCCTAAAACATGGAACTATCTAGTTAATAATTATAAAAATACTTTTGATGCACGTGGTAAAAAGTATTTAAGAAGTAGTCTTGATTTAATTAATAAATCATTTGTATGTCAAAATGATAAAGAATCAATTGATAAGTTCATTAGTTTATTACATAAATATGATTTTATTAAGTCATTAGAATATAATGAAAATAGACTTAATGAAATTGTAGATGCAATTAATGTAGAAAGATTAAAGAACTTTCCAGTAGATATTTCTAAAGAAACATTAAAGCAAATGTATTTAGAAATATTAGAAGCTAATTATTAAATTTTATTTTCTTTTTAATAGATTTTAAATTTAATTGTATCTCTTTTAAAGTTGGTTCTTCTTGTGGACCTGTTTGAGATTCTTCATAAATTATGTCTTCTTTAGCAAGTTCGTTTAAATCATTTTTTCGCTTTGTTAGAAAATTCATCTCGGCATATTCTTGGATTGATCTTTTCTTCATTATTATCACCAACCATTATTATTAATTAACTAATAAGCAATTTAATGGCTAAAATTGCTAAAGCTTATTTTAGGAGGAAAATATATGCATATATTCAAACATTTTTGTACTATTACCAAACATCGCCATATTGTCATGCATTATTGCTTTAAGTTAGGCATAGGCTTTCAAGGTTTAAGACATGATTTATCAAAATATTCTCCAACTGAATTTTTTAATGGCGCCAAGTACTATCAAGGAACAAGAAGCCCTAATGATAGAGAGCGTGAAGTAAAAGGGTATTCGGAAGCATGGATGCATCATAAAGGACGTAATAAGCATCATTATGAATATTGGATTGATGTTAATAATGATACACACTTATATGGCCCAGTACCGATACCAATAAAATATTTAAAAGAAATGCTATGTGATCGTATTGCGGCCTCCAAAGTATATTTAGGTAAAAAATATAACAATGGTAGTGCCTATGATTATTTTATGAGCCATACTGCTAGAGCGGGAATGCATTCTGAAAGCAGTAAGATTATGGAAAGCTGGTTAAAAATGTTAAAAGAAAAAGGCGAAAAAGAAACCTTTAAATATATAAAAGAAAATTATAAAAATAAGTAGTTTATTTTTTATCGATTTTTAAAAATATCGCAAAAAGAATAGTTAAAATAATAGCAATTATAATGCTTGGTATAATAAATGTTTTTGGTAGTATTATAAGAACTATTAAAAATAATGACCAAATAAGGACAAGTATAGAGAAAAATAAATATATTTTTTCAAACCAAAGTTTAGTAAATACAATTAAAACAATTGCACTAGTAGGAATAGCAATTAAAAAACATAAATAAGAATTTGAAACATGACAAATTTCTAAAATCAAAAAAACAATTGCCGCGACAAGATAGCTTAAACCAGCAGAAGCATAGGTAATAAGCTTTCTTTTTTTTCGCTTTTCTTTTTCTTTACATATATTTTCGCTTGTTATTAATTCATCTAAAGTGATTTGAAAGTAGTCAGCAATTTGTTTTAAAACGACAATATCAGGAATAGTTTCTCCTGTTTCCCATTTGGATATCGCTTTATTGGAGTAATTAAACTCTTTTGCTAAATCATTTTGATTTAATTTTTTTAATTTTCTTAGTCTGACTAAGTTGTTAGAAAAATTCTTTCTTATTTCTACTTCATTCATCATAATCACCACTAATAGTATAAAATATAATGCATTTTTTATCAATTCTCTTTTAAAGAGACTCTATTTTTTTATAATAGAAGCAAAAATTTTATAAGAGGGTGCTATTTTGTTTCCACTTACTTATATTATTTGTGGAGGCGATATTATGTCAAAACAAAAAATCAAAGAAATGGGTATGCCCGTTTATTCTAAAGGAGAAGAACTATTTAATGTTATTAGCCACGCTATCGGAGCGGTAATAGGATTTGGTTCATTAATACTATTTATTATATTAGCGATAAGCAAACATTTAAGCGCAGGAGTGACTACAGGATTAATTATTTATTCTCTTACTATAATATTCTTATATTTAGCTTCTAGTATCTATCATGGACTTAAACCAAATACGTTTCGAAAAAGAGTAGCTAGAATCATTGATCACTGCACTATCTATGTTTTAATTGCTGGTACTTATACGCCAATTGCTATTATGGCTCTTGATTCTACAACATGCTTAATTATTTTATTAATAGAATGGATAGGGGCTTTAATAGGTATATTATTAAATGCTTATGACTTATCTAGTAAAAAAGTGTTAATTATCGCTATGTTCTTATACTTAATTATGGGATGGGCTTTAATTTTAGTTCCGAATATTGTTGATATTCTTTCTTTAGAAGCATTCTTGTTTATTTTAATCGGTGGAATTGTTTATACTGTGGGGGTTATATTTTATGGAATAGGTCATAATAACAAATGGTTTCATTCTGCCTTTCATGTATTTTGTGTTGTAGGAACCATTGTTCAAGAAATTGGTATTATTATTCTCCTTTTAAATTTATAAAATTTAAGATATAATTAAGGCGCCGGAAAGGCGCTTTTTTATTTTGATTAGGAGGTACTTATTTATGCTTAAACGTTTTGTCCATTATTACTCAAAACATAAGTTTATGTTTGCTTTAGATATGTTAGCGTCATTTTTTATTTCTTTAATTGGATTAGGATATCCAATATTAACAAGAAAGATGCTTAATGATTATATCCCGAATGCGAATGTAAAAGCGGTTGTTATTTCTGGTATAGCTTTGTTACTTATTTATGTAGTTAGAATGTTACTTCGTTACTTTGTGCAATATTATGGACATATCATTGGCGTTGATATGCAAGCGGAAATGCGTGAAGATTTATTTAAAAAGTTACAAAAATTACCTTATTCATTTTATGATGAACATGAATCAGGAAAAATAATGTCACGTTTAACTGTTGATTTGATGGATGTTTCTGAATTAGCACACCACGGGCCAGAAAATTTCTTTATTTGTGGAATATCAATTATTGGATCATTTGTTTATTTGGCAGTGTTTGTAAACTGGAAACTTACCTTAATTATATTTGCTTGTGTTCCTATTCTTATCGCTATTTCCGTTATTTTAAGAAAACATATGTTAAGTGCTTTTAAAAAATCTCGAGAAGGAATTGCAAAAATTAATGCTTCTGTTGAAAGTAGTGTAACAGGTATTAGAGTTACTAAAGCATTTAATAATTCTAAAAAAGAATTAGAAAAATTTAATGAAAGCAATCAAGAATTTAAAAAAGCAAGATGCAGCGTATTTAAAAGTATGGCGCAATTTATGTCATCTACACAATTTGTAACTGATGTATTTAATGTTATAGTTATTGTGGCAGGTGGATTATTCTTGATTAATGGCGAAATAACATCACCAGACTTTGCAACATTCTTAACTTCATTAACATTATTTTTAACTCCTATTTCTACGTTGATTAGATTTATGGAACAACTTCAAGATGGCGTTGCTGGTTTCCAAAGATTTGTGGAAATTATGGATCAACCAGAAGAAAACTTGAATTTAAATGGTGAAGTATTAAATGATGTTAAAGGTAAAATTGAATTTAAAAATGTCTCTTTTAATTATTTATCAAGTGATGAAATTTTACATAATATCAATTTGATTATTGAACCAGGATCTACGATGGCTCTTGTTGGATCTTCGGGTGGAGGCAAAACCACTATTTGTCATATTATTCCAGCATTTTATCGCATTAGTAGTGGCCAAGTACTTATTGATGGACATTATTTAAATGATTTAAATATTTTGGCTTTGCGTGAACATATTGGTATTGTACAACAAGATGTATTTTTATTTAATGGCACAATAAGAGATAATATTATTTATGGCAAATTAGACGCTACCGAAGAAGAGTTAGTTGAAGCAAGTAAAAATGCTGATATTTATGATTTTATAAAATCTTTACCAAATGGCTTTGATACTTTAGTTGGTGAACGTGGTGTTAAGTTATCAGGTGGTCAAAAACAAAGAATATCAATAGCAAGAGTATTCTTAAAGAATCCTTCTATTTTGATTTTAGATGAAGCAACATCAGCTTTAGATAACACTACTGAGATTGCTATTCAACGTGCACTTGATCGATTAAGTAAAGGAAGAACAACAATTGTTGTTGCTCATCGTTTGTCCACTATTAAATCCGCTACCGAAATAGCGGTTGTTATGGATGGACAAGTACAAGAACTTGGTACACATGAAGAATTATTAAATAAAAATGGAGTATATAGTGAATTTTATAAATTACAATTTAGAGATTAGTCTTATATGACTTTTGCTATGAATATAAAAGTAGTATAATTACTATGTATTTAACAAATAACTAACTATTTAGGAGTGATAAAATGAACAAAATTATTTTAACTGGTGATCGTCCAACAGGAAAATTACATATAGGTCACTATGTTGGAAGTTTAAGAAGACGTGTAGAACTTCAAAATACAAATGAATTTGATGAAATTTATATTATGATTGCGGATGCTCAAGCTTTAACGGATAATGCGGAAAATCCATCAAAAATAAGAGACAATTTAATGGAAGTTGTACTTGATTATTTATCAGTAGGAATTGATCCAACTAAAGCAACAATATTTGTGCAATCTTCAATTCCGGCTTTAACAGAACTTAATATGTACTATTTAAATTTAGTAACAGTTTCAAGATTACAAAGAAATCCAACTGTTAAAAACGAAATTGCCATGCGTGATTTTGAGTCATCAATTCCAGCAGGGTTCTTTACTTATCCAGTATCACAAACCGCTGATATTACAGCATTTGACGCTACAATAGTTCCGGCTGGTGAAGACCAAATGCCAATGATTGAACAAGCCCAAGAAATTGTACATAAATTTAATTCTATTTATGGAGACACATTAGTGTCACCTAAAATATTGCTTCCAGAAAATAAAGCTTGTCAACGTTTAGTAGGAATAGATGGAAAAGCAAAGATGTCTAAGTCTTTAAATAATACTATTTATTTAAGCGATGATACAAAAACAGTAAAACAAAAAGTTATGTCAATGTTTACTGATCCAAATCACTTAAGAGTGGAAGATCCAGGAAATACAAAGGATAATCCAGTGTTTATATACCTAACATGTTTTGCTAAAGATGAGCATTTTGCTAAATTCTTACCTGAATATAAAAATTTAGATGAAATGAAAGCTCATTATGAACGTGGTGGACTTGGCGATATGAAATGCAAGAAGTTCTTATTTAACGTATTAGAGGATTTATTAACTCCAATCCGTGAAAAAAGAAAATATTATGAAGAACATATTGAAGATGTTTATCATATTATTGAAGAAGGAACGAAGAAGGCGAATATTAAGGCTAACGAAACCTTAAAACGAGTTAGAGCCGCTATGAAAATTAACTATTTTGAAGATGAATCTTTCGTAGATGAGATGAAAACAAAATACCATAATTAGTCGTTTAACTTTTAATATATAAATGATATAATACTTATTAAGGAGAGATGAATATATGTATACAGTAATTGACAAATCATTATCATTATTCGGCACTTTTGAATTAAATGAAGCTAAATCAAGAGCTATCGCTGAAAACTTTAAAGACTTACGTTTACAAGTTGGAAAGGATCGTAATGGTAATTTCGCTGCACGTTTAGCAGATCCAGAAGGAAAAGTACCATACGCTATCAACATTGGATATAATCGTGTTGACTATTTCTTAGGAAAATTTGGAACAGACGCAAGACAAGACTTATTAAAGATGATTGATGCTTTAACTATCGTTCTTGATGTTATCAAAGATTATGGCGTTAACAGATTAGCTTTCAACGCTCGTGCTTTCATTAAAGATGAAGATGGAGCTAAAAGAAAACAACTAGGAGATCGTGTTGATTTAATTAAAACAGAAGCTCCAATGGTTGAAACTCAAATTCGTTTAAACTATTTAGAAACATTTATGGATGAAAAAATCAATAATGTTGTTTCTGTTCAAGATGCTAATGTTAATGATAAGACTCAAGACACAGGTGCTATTAAAGCATTAGTGGTTGCAACTGACATCAATACTCTTGCTGCTAATACACAAGCAAGATTTGGTAAAGATACTTTTGAAGCTATGTTTACTAAAATGATGGAATTTTCAACAAGATCATTTGATCAACTTGACGAATTATTAAAATAATTTTAAACAATTTATAATTGTTAAGGTAACCAACTTGGTTGCCTTTTTTTTGTGCTAAAAAAACAATACTGAGAAAGTATTGCTTTAAAACTTATTTAATATTAATTAAATTGTTATAAATGATATTTTTGCTAATTTTATATTTTTCACTAGCTTCTTTAGCGGCCTCTTTGGTTTTTAATCCATTTTTTATAAGCTCTTTTGCATATTCTAGTGCAGCTTCTATAGATGATTCCTCATTATCAATATGTTTATTTCCATCAACAATAATAACCATTTCTCCTATTAATGTTTTTTCATCTATTTTATTTAAATTTTCAAGATCATCACGAATATATTCTTCAAATCTTTTAGTTAATTCGCGAGCAATACAAGCTTTTCGATTTCCTAGAATATCTAACAAATCCTTTAAAGTATCTTTAATTCGATGAGGCGATTCATAAAAGATTAGCGTTTCCTCTTTATTTTTTAATTTATCTAATTCTTTGATTCTTATAGAGTGTTTACTAGCTAAAAACCCATGAAAATAGAAATGGGTTGTATCTAATCCAGATCCTAACAAAGCTGTTATCATAGCGTTTGATCCGGATACAACACTAACTTTATAATCTTTATCTAATGCTCGTTTTACAAGTCTAGAACCAGGATCAGATATTCCTGGATAACCAGCATCAGAAATATAAGCAATGTTATCACCATTTTCAAGATATTTTAAAAGTATGTCACTTGCTTGTTCTTCATTATGCTCATGGCAAGAAATAAGTTTGTTAGTTATACCAAAATAATTAAGCAATTTCCCACTATTACGGGTATCTTCGCATCCTATGACTGCGACTGACTTTAATATTTCTAGTGCACGAGGAGACATTTCACTCATATTACCAATAGGAGTTGCTACTAAATATAAGATACTTTTGTCTTCATCAAAATTTCTAATTCGCATTTTTATTTTCCTTTAAAGCCTTCATAACATCATCTAAACTAACGAATTGCACGTCGTCAGTTTTTTCTAATTTGAGTGTACGAGTTAATACATTCATAGAACTAATACGATATTGCTCATTATTATAGATGACTTTTGTACCAATTTTTGGAAAATCTTGTTTTAAGGCACTATAGGCTTCATCTTCGTATTTAAGACAACAAATTAATTTACCGCAATGTCCAGACAATTTTGGAATATTTAGCGAAAGCATTTGATTTTTAGCACGATTAATAGATATTCCGTCAAATTCATTTAAGAAGGTAGAACAGCATAATGGTAATCCGCAAATACCGATTCCACCAATAATCTTAGCTTTATCACGTGTACCAATTTGACGTAATTCAATACGACAATGTAATCTTGAGGCAAGAGCCTTTAACAATTCTCTAAAATCAACACGATCATCAGCTAAATAAGAAAAGATTACTTTGTTACGATCTAAAGTATATTCAGATGTGATTAGACGCATATCTAAGTTTAATTTTTTGATTTCTTCACCGCAAATAACATAAGCATTTTTTGCCAATTCGATATTTTCTTCATGTGCTTTAATATCGGCTTCATTGGCTTTTCTTAATACAGGCTTTAGTTCTAGATTTAATTTATATTTACTCATAGGTTGTGAAGAAGAATCGACTTTGCCTAATTCTAATCCACGTACTGTTTCAATTACTACTTTATCTCCAATTTTTAAATCATCAAAGTTTGTGGAAAAATAATACGCTTTTGCTGATTCATTTAACTTAATAGCCACGAAATAATTGTAAACTACTTTGTCAGTATCAGGTGTATTTACGTTATCGGTAGTTGGAATAGTTTTATCCATTTTAATCATCTCCTAATATATTTTGAAATATATGGTCAAGTAATAGACCAATATTAATGTTCATATCTATTTGACCTCTTGAGGTCATAATTAGTAATAGACTATTAGAAACATTTTTTAAATGTTTATTTAATATTTCTAAGTCTTTTTCATAGCTTGTTAAAAATATTGTTCCGCCAATAGACATATTAACTAGGTCTTGAAAAACAATAGTTAACATATCTAGATAAAATCTTGAAGCTTCTTTAGTTTTTACATTTGGAAATACTTGAGTGTGAAGTTTAGCAATAACAACATTTTTATTATTTGATAAGATATCAATGGTATCATCAATTGATTTTTTAGCATTTTGATAATCCTTATCACTTACTTTTTGTAAAATTAGTTCGGCGTTGTTATAGAAATTACATAACAATTCAGCATCTTTTACTTCAACACCTAAATTAATAGCTTCTTTTTTCATCTCTAGTTTATTAATGCTTTTAAAATGCAATGTTTGCGCTCTTGAAACAATTGTAGGAAGTACTCGACTCTCATTTTCACTAGTTAAGAAAGCGTAAATATTATTTGCGGGCTCTTCTAAAAACTTTAATAAAGCATTTATAGCTTCAATAGTCATATTTTCAACGTGATTAATGATATAAATCATCTTGCCCTTATTTTCGACAGCGCTAGTCTCAAATTGGGTTTCAATAAGATTTATATCGTCTTTTTTTATAGTTTGTTTAGCTCCATCAATGATAATTAAATCTGCATAAGTTTGATCGTCAATTCGATGGCAAGTTAAGCATTCTTCACAAGCAAGGGGGTTAGGATTATCACACACTAACGACTTAGCTAAGAAGATTGCTGATTCTAAAAGAGGAGTGCCTTGTTCCCCAATTAATAAGTAAGCATGAGAGAGATGAGAAGAATTTAAAGCATTCAAAAAAGTTTGATAAACAACTTTTTGATAATTCTTTAAATACGCACCCATTTTCATACTTATTTACCTAATTTCTTTAAAATTTCTTTCCATGTATTTTCAACGACTTCTTCTAATGGTTTAGAAGCATCAATAATGACATAACGTTCTTTGTATTGGCTAGCGAGTTTTAAGAACGTTTCACGCACTGATTTATGAAATTCAATTTTTTCTAAATCAAGACGATTAACTTCTCTATTAGCATTTATAGCAATTCTATTTAAGCCATCTTCTGGCTTGATATCAAATAGAAGTGTCATATCTGGGAATGTTCCTTCTGTAGCAAACATATTAATATTTAAAACGTTATCTACACCCAATCCTCTTGCTCCACCTTGATAAGCTAGTGATGAGTCAATATAGCGATCGCAGATAACAATTTTACCTTCTTTTAAAGCAGGCCATACTTTTTCTACTAAATGTTGTCTTCTGCTTGCTGCATATAATAAAGCCTCAGCGCGAGCGTCTAATTTTGTATTAACTTTATCAAGAATAATATTTCGAATTTGCTCAGCAATAGGAGTGCCGCCTGGTTCACGGGTGTGAACAACACTATATCCTATTTCCTCTAAACGTTTTTCAATAATATTACTAACTGTTGTTTTGCCACTACCTTCAGGGCCTTCAAATGTGATAAACATAAAATACTCCTTATTTAATTTTTGTTCTACCTTCTAGAGATTTTGATAATGTAAGAGAGTCAGCATAATCTAAATGACCACCCATTGGGAGTCCATATCCTAATCTAGATACACTAACATCATATTTTTCTAATAATTTTGCAATAAATTGAGCGGTTGTTTCACCATCTAATGTTGGTTCTGTTGCTAAAATAACTTCTTTAATGTCGCTACCAATAATACGCTTTAACAAGGCGTCAATTGATAAATCGTCATAAGATACACCATTTTGGATAGACAAAACACCATTTAAAACATGATATAAACCATTAAAAACTTCTGATTTTTCGAAGGCGATTACGTCTTTTTGATAGCATACAACCATTAGTTTTGTTTTATCTCTAGTAGTAGAAGAACAAATCTCGCAATGCTCTTTTTCAGTTAATATGCCACATATTGGGCATGGATGTATACTTTTTTTAACATCTATTAAAGCATCGGCAAAATGCTTGATATCTTCTTCGTCCCAAGATAGAACAGAATATGCCATTCTTTCAGCGGATTTTGTTCCGACGCTTGGAAGTTTTTTAAATTCGTCAATTAATGCTACAAGTGACTTTAAGTCTTCCATGATTAAAATCCTGGAATTCTATTTGCCATTTTAGCTTGTATAGCTTCATTAGCTTCTTCGATTTGTTTAAGACAATCGTTAATAGCGTCTTTAATAGTTAACTCTAAAAACTCTTTGTCTTCTTTATCTAATCCGGCATCAGCAATTTCAATTGCCACTAATTCACGTGTTCCCATCATTGTAACAGTTACAATACCATTTTTTGATACTTTGAATTCTTTCTTTCCTAAAGCATCTTGCTCTTTTTGCATTTCTCTTTGCATTTTTTGAGCTTGAATTAACATTTGTTGCATGTTCATAATTTTTATTCTCCTTTAATATTAATTTCTATATCTTCAACTTTTATATCAGGCAATTTTGATAGTTGTCTCAATTCCATAAAAGTACGAGAAGCATCATAAGATTCGTTTCTGCTTAAAGCATATATTTTAGTTTTAATCCCACTAATAAGTTCAACCATACTTGATAATGAATTTTGATTAGCCACTAAGTTTGCTTTTTGAGCTTCGTTAGCAAATTGATAATCAAGTATTAATATTTTCTCGTTCATTACGTAAGGTTTACCATTTAAAAGTAATGCGGCAAATTTTCCTAATTGTGGATGCAATTTATACATTTCTAAATTCTTCCATTTATCAATTAAGGCTTTTTTCATTTCTTTGTTGCCAGTAACCATAATTTTGATTAAATCTTCTTGATTAATATGATTTTTTTCACCGTCATTTGCTAATTGATTTAAGATGTTTGTGTCTTGAAGAACTTGCGAATTTATTCCTTCATTCTTGCTGTTATTAGAAGCGACATTTATTTGTTTTGGCTCCTCATAAGTTTGTTTTATTTCTTTATTTTGTTTATCTTCGTTATTAGGTTTTACTGGTATATCATTTGAAGTGGAAGTGATATTTAACATTTTTAGCAATGTTATTTCAAATAATGTTCGAATATTATTAACGAATTTATAGTTACTTTGCGCATCTAATAAAATATTAATCATTTCTAAGGCTTTTTGATTAGAAATAGTATTCATTAAATAATTAACTTGATTTTCTTTTAATTTTACTAATAAAGATGAATCAAAAGTGTTTTTAAAAATTATTACATCTTTTAAAATATCAAGAAGATCAGTTGTTAATCGCTTTATATCTACTCCAGCTTCAATAAATTGATTCATTTTTTCTAAAACGTATTTAGTATTTTGCTCGTTTATTTTATTGATAAATTCTATTTTTTCTTCAACGCTTGCTAAGCCAAATAAATCTTCTACATCTTTTTCAGTTATTTTATTACCACTATAAGCGATGACTTGGTCGGCAATCGATAAAGCGTCGCGTACACCTCCGTCAGCAAGAGTGGTAA
>CAKPJO010000029.1 GCA_934162685.1 uncultured Bacilli bacterium
CAAATATCGTTTGTGCTTCGCTAGTTTTACTAATATTAGTTCTAAGCGCTACTGTACCACCTTTAATAGATACTTGCTTATATACAAATAATTCTTCTTTTAATAATAAACGATTAGTATTTAATAAATCACTATATGTGAATAAATAATTATTTCTTTTTTGATATTCATTATTTGCTAATACCTCTAAAGTATCATCACCATTAAGTGATAATAGTGATTTATGTAATGGATATATTTTAAAGGTATCTGATTCAATAAGATTTAAATATGTATTACTAATAATTTTATTATTTTCATTTTTGCCATAATATGCTTCGCTTTCATCAACTACGAATGATGTTTTATTTTTATAATTAGTTATTTCATTAGTTGATTTATTTAATCCACAATTTATCATTATACAAGTAAAATATAATGTTGGATCACCTAAATCGACAAATTCACATAGGCCATCGTAATATATTTGGCTTTCACTATATATGCCTTCATTATTTTCATCTTTGCTAGGCAATTTATAAGTATCAATATTTTGTAATTCTGTAGCTAAAGTTACATAGAATTCTTTGCTTATATCAAAACCTAATTCAATAACATGATTCGTAGTATCTGGCTTATTATATGTTTTTATAGTTTCATTAACTATTAATGTTGCTTTATTTAAATAATATTTATTTGTGTCTTTCTTTTTTAATTCCCATGATATAGATATAAAATTCCATTCATTTAAAGAATCAATATTAATATTAATTCTATTAAAAGTAGCATGTCCGTTGCCTCTAACAAGAAGATATATATCTCCTGTTTTTTCTTCATTTACACCTTCAACATTACCTATATTTAATGATAATGTTGGCATAGTATCATCTTTTTGCCCTATTGCTAATAAGGTGCATTGAGCAAAGTCGCTAAATTTCTCTTTTTTCATCCAAAATGATATAGTGCCTTTTAGAATATGGCTACCATCATTAAATTTATATGTATAGTAATTTTTAGTTTTAGCATTCCATTCTATACATGGAACATTATTAATAACACTTACTTTAGGTAATGCATTAGTGTATTCTGGCGGTTTTAAGTTACTATAGTGTACACCTAATGTCATTGCTTCTTTTCTTTTAATTCTTATAACATCATTATCACTATCATAAACACTACTTATTAGGTTTGTGTCTCCTTCATCAAAAAAGCAATAATAATCATTACTAGTATTATTAATATCATATTTAAGTTTTTGGATTTTTGCTTTCTTACCTACATTTAATTTATGTACGCTAAAAGATTCTTCTGTTACTTGATAATCACCATTTTTTATATTTGTATTTATCAAATTATTTTCTTTATCAATTATATTTGTTTCATTTAAGTTATTAGATGTTATTTTAATTAAATTTCCATTTATATCATAACTATAATAATAACTGTCTTTAATTAGATAATCTTCTAAATAATCAAGTCTATTATGTTCATCATAACCTAAAGACATTAATTGAGTTTCTTCTTTATTTTTAATGTTACTTATTGCTAGAAGATTACCTTGTTTATCGTATTCATATTTATGTTCTTCATTATTATATTTTTTACTTGTTATATAATATTGATTATCAATATTTTTAAAGTAATCATAGCTTACTAATAATCTAGTATTTTCTTCATCCGCTACAAATATGCTTTTTACTCTATCATCTTCATATTCAAATTTGTAGATTTCTTTATTATCACAAATTACTTTATTTATTCGTTTTTTATCGTCATATTCATAATTAATAGTTTTATCAACAGAATCACTTGTTAAATTAATAGATTTTAATAATTCATAGTTATCATTATATTTATTAATTGTTTTAGTTGCTTTATCTACTACGGATTCAATAACGTTATAATTTTTATTATAATCATATTGTATTTCATAACTATTTTCATCAAGAGAACTCGTAATAAAATTTCCGTCATATGTATATGATTTTTCTAGTTTTAAATTGCTTATTCTAGTTGCTTGTTTTACTAATTTAGCATTTTTATATGATTTTTCATTTATTAATCCATATTCATTAGTATTAGTAACTACATAATTTTTATTATCTGTAACTTCACTTACTACATTACTAGATATTAAATATGGTTCATCTCCATAGTTTAATACTTCTTCTACTTTATAAAAGTTACTGTCTTGATAATTTTCTTTAATAAGATATTGTTTTGTATATTGAATGTTTTTATCTTCATCATAAAAATATTCTGTTAAATTAGAAAATTCATTTAAACATAAATGTTCTAATCCTAATGAATTTAAATTTGATGAAGAAAATGTTATTTCAATATTATCAATATCATCATTTAATTCTATTTTTTCTAACAAATAGATTTTCTTATTTATTGTTTCATCATCTTTATCCCATGAACTTACAAATGATAGTATTTCTTTTGTACCATTTTTAAATTTAAAGTTTATTGTAAATGGTGATGTTACTCCAAATTTATATGATGATAAAACATTATAATTAATGATTCCACTTAATGTATATATACCTTTTTTAATTGTTTCAAATGTACCTTTTAATGTATATGGAGTATTGCTTATCCTTTTAATGGCAAATGTTGGAACTAAAGTATTTAAAGTAACAATATTTATTGGATTACTTGGCGTCCAACTTTGTTTACGAGTTAAAAGATTATATTCACTAGATAAGTAATTATTAAAATCATTTCGATCTAATTTTATTAATTTATTTTCATTATCATAAACATATTTTGTTATTATTTCATCATCTGTTTTAGATAAGATTAAATTATCATTATCAAAGTATAAAACATATTCTTTGTTATTTTCATTTAATATTGTTTCATGATATTTTTTACCAATATTTTCATAAGTAAAAGTAATTTCATGAATAGTTTCATTATTTTTTATTTTTAAATATTCTATTTCATTTTTAGTTTCGTCAATAGTAAATACATGTTTTATTTCATTAACTATATCATTTATTAGAATCTTTTTATTTGTCAAGTCAAAAGAATATTGTTCTGAATGAATAGTTTCTCCATCATTATTGTTTTGAGCTTTGTCAATAGTAAACAATTTTAGTTTTCTATTATCATCGTAATCAATAATATTCGTTATAAGTGATTCACTATTTTCAATGGTAAATACTCTAGTAATACCAAGCTTATTATCTATCCCAATCGTTAGTTTTGTTTTGTCAAAAATAAAGTTTCGATAATTACCATCATTTGTTATTTCAATGTTTTTTTCCTGATATGTTAATTTATTAATTTTAAAATTATTTTTATCAATACGATATGTAACACCTAATTGATCGGTTATTTGATACGAATTAAATGTTGTGTTACCTGAGTCTTTTAGATACATTTTTTCTAAACTTATTGTTTTGTTTTCATCTCTATATACTTTGGTATCTTCGTCTTTTATCAAAGTATATATAGCGTTATCCCAACATTTTACTTTGATTGTTTTTGCATCTATTTCTTCTACATTCCAACAAGATAAGTTATTAGAGATGCTATTTGTTAATAGGTCATAGCTTAACACTATTGGTAATCTTATATCTTGATAACCTGTATTAGGGGTTAATAAAATATGCAAATTACTATTATTGCTATTTAAGTTTACATATACTTTTAAAGAATCTCCGATTATTATTTGTTTAGTTGTTTCTTTGCTATTTATGCCTTTATTCATTTTGTGTTTCCTCCCTCATATATTATTTTTGTATGTTTAAAAGCAGCGACTTGTTCTAATGTTGTTACTAAATAAGGTAACTCATGTATATCTGTTATTCGATGTAATTTTATGCTTAAATATTTTTTCAAATTGTCTAATAATTGTTCTTTTTCTTCATATATTAAATCTTCTTTAAATTTAACATATAAATCTATATCACTATCATACCGCATTTCTTTTGTTGATAATGATCCGAATACCATTACTTTAGTTATTTGATATACATTTTCGATTATTTCTCTATCATTATTAATAGTATTTATAAGTTCTTCTAATTTTATTGGTTTTAGTTCTTGATAATATTTTTTACTATTTCTTGGCATTTCATTAATCTTTTCCATGAAATACTCTAATATCTCTTTATCACTTTTATTATCAATTAAATCATTATATGTTTTATATTCTGTACTCGTTAATATTATTGATGGATAACCATTTTTTAATAATGTATAGTTTAAGAAAAATATGCCTATAGATACTTTAAAGAATTCATCATCACTTTTTATATGGTCTCTTACATACTTATGAATATTTATACTTTTTTCTAATGGACTTAATTTTGATGGTTCATAATATTTTGATACAATATCTTCACTCATATAACTATCTATTTCTTTATGTGCCATTATATAATAAAAAGTATCAAAGATTTCTTTAGTTAAATCACTACCAATATTCATTAATAAATAAGTATAACCATCTAAGTATCTTTTAAACATTGCTTCTACTTGGGTAGTTACTCCCATCTCATTATTCATTATTTTTTTAAATCTTTCATAACAAAAGGAGTCATAATAATAGGCTTTTATTAAATGTCTCATTAATTTTGTTATTCGTTTTCTAAAAATTAGGTAATCATTATTTTCTATGTATTTCATTTTACCCTTTTTGCCCCTCCTTACACTTTTAGTATATTAGAATATTTATTTTATTCAAGCACTTTTTTAACTTTTTGCTACTTTTTTTATCTTATTTACAAGTGGTTAATTTATTGCTAGTTGGATAAAAAAATCGCTACCACAATTAAGGGTAACGATTATAACTTTATTCTAAATTATCAATTATATCTTGGAAATCGTTAGGAAGAGGCACAGTAAACGTCATCTTCTTTTTAGTTTTTGGATGAATTAGTATTAGTTTTTCAGCATGAAGTAATTGACCTTTATCAAATAATAAATGCGATTTAGGGCCATATACTGGGTCTCCTTCAATTGGATAACCAATATAATTCATATGTACACGAATTTGATGTGTACGTCCTGTTTCTAAGACACAACTAATCAAAGTATATTGATTAAATCTTTTTAAGACATGGAAATGGGTAACCGCTGGTTTTCCATTTTTAACATCAACAGCCATTTTTTGACGGTTATATTTATCTCTTCCAATTGGAGCAATAATTTTGCCGTCTTCCTCTTTTATCACGCCTTTTACCAATGCGATATATTCACGGTGTAAAGTATGGTCTTCTAGTTGCTTAGCAAGAAATTCATGGGCATAATCATTTTTAGCAACAACTAATAAACCTGTTGTATCTTTATCAATTCGATGGACTATTCCTGGTCTTTTAACGCCATTAATACCGCTTAAATTTGTACAATGTGCTAATAAGGCATTAACTAATGTTCCATCTTCATGGCCATTAGAAGGATGCACAACTAAGTCTCTTGGTTTATTGATTACAATAATATCATCATCTTCATATACGATATCAAGGGGAATATCTTGGGGTGTAGCATCAAGATTTTTAGCTTCTGGAATATTAATAGTTACTTCATCATTTTCTTTAACACGGTAACTATTTTTAACATTTTTTCCATTTACAAAAACTTGTTTATCATCAATTAAGCGCATAATAAATTCGCGAGATCGATCTTTAAGTTCTGAAGCAAGAACTTTATCGATTCTTAAACCCACTAATTCACTATTCGTTATTACTAGATTTTGCTTCATCTTTCTTTTTTCCTTCATTATTTTCATCAATAAGCATTTTAATAATGATGATAATAATTCCAATAACTAACATTGAGTCAGCACCATTAAATACTGGGAATGTTATAAAATCAAACTTTAAGAAATCAATAACGCCATGTGGGTAATAAACAATACGATCAATCATATTACCCATACATCCGCCTAAGACTAAATAGCCAGCGATACGATAAGTAAGCGCAAGTTTCTTATAATTATAAGCGATATAAGCAATAATACCAATTGAAGCCACAACAGAAATTATAGCAAGAATAATTGGATGATTTTCAAGAAACGACCAGGCTGCGCCCGTATTATAACGTAGTTCTAAAGAAATAAATCCTTTTAAGAACCAATCATTAAATACTCCACCATTAGATTTTAGAAAGCTTTCTAAACAAATCTTAGAGACTTGATCCACTATTATACATAGTGGCACAATCCAAATATAAGATTTAAAAAACCAAATTAAGCCATTTTTAATATTTTGCCAAACATTTTTAGACTTATCCATGATTATTCCTCTTTAATAGCGTCTAAGCAACGATCGCATAAATGAACACCATCAACTTCAGTTACATGGTCAACATAATTCCAGCAACGTTCGCATTTGTGGCCATTATTTTCTTTAACATCAATAGATGATAATTCCATATCATTAGCTAATTTTTCATCAACTAATTCTACTTTAGAAACGATGAATAAACGTTCTTGTTCAACTATAGAAAATTTATTAAATGCTTCTTTTGTTAATGCATCTTTAATATTAAGCATAACGGAAGCTTCTTGGGCCGAACCAATAACGCCTTCTTGACGTTTTGTTTCAAGTACTTTTAATACTTCGCTACGTAATTTAGAAATTAAAGCATATTCTTTTAATAAGCTTTCATCATATTCATGGCTAATAGTTGGATAATCTTCAAGTTGAACAGATTCTTTTTCGTGTCCAGGAATATTAATGTAAACTTCATCCATAGTAAATGGAAGAATTGGAGTTAATAAACGATTTAAAGTATTAACGGCTTGATAAATAACATTTTGAACTTGTAAGCGGCGAAGTGATTTTTGATTTTCGCAGTACAAAATATCCTTAGTTAAATCTAGATAGAAACTAGATAAATCACTACTCATAAAGTTAGTAATAGCCATAACCGCACTAGCAAAATCAAATTCATCCATATATTTAATGACATTATTTTTAACTACTTCTAATTTAGTTAAGATATATAAATCTACTCTTTCGAATGTATCTACTTTATCTTTATTAATATCAAATGGAGCATTTTCACCATTACTTAAGTTACCTAATAAGAATTTAAATGTATTACGAATCTTACGATATGATTCTGAGACTTGTTTGATGATTGGTTCACCAATACGAACATCTGAAGTATAATCAATGCTAGCGGCCCAAAGTCTTAATACATCCGCGCCATAAACATTCATTAATTTCATTGGGTCAACACCATTACCCTTAGATTTAGACATCTTTTCACCTTGTGGGTCTAAGATAAATCCATGAGTAACTACTTGTTTATAAGGAGCAACTCCGTTAACAGCGGTAGAAATAATTAAACTAGAGTTAAACCAACCACGATATTGGTCAGAACCTTCTAAATATAAATCAGCAGGGAATTTAAGTCCTCTTCCTTTTAAAACTGCAACAGAGCTAGATCCAGAATCAAACCAAACATCCATAATATCAGTTTCTTTCGTAAATAAACCATTTGGACTATGTGGATTTGTATATCCTTCTGGAAGTAAGTCTTTGGCTTCTTTTTCAAACCAAATATTTGAACCATGTTCACGGACTAATTCAATAACGTGATCAAAGACTTTTTCATCAATAATTGGAGTTTCATCTTCCGCATAGAAAATTGGAAGTGGTACGCCCCAAGCACGTTGACGAGAAATACACCAGTCACCACGATCTTTAATCATATTCGAAATACGAACTTCGCCCCAAGTTGGTTTCCATTTAACACCTTTAATTTCTTCTAAGATTTTTTCTTTAATTGGTTCAATAGAACAGAACCATTGTGGTGTAGCACGGAAAATCAAAGGCTTTTTAGTACGCCAGTCATGTGGATAACTATGAACGATTGGTGAATCTTTTAATAAAGCACCAACATTAGTTAACATTTCAAGAACTTTTTCGTTAGCATCTTCATAAAACATTCCTTCAAGTTCTTTACCAGCACTTTCCATCATGAATCCTTTTGAATCAACAGGACATAATGGTTCTAAGCCATATTTTTTACCAACGATAAAGTCATCTTCACCATGACCAGGTGCAGTATGTACACATCCGGTACCGGCATCATTAGTAACGTGATCTCCTAAAATAATAATCGAATCACGGTCATATAAAGGATGTTTACAAGTAATATATTCTAAGTCTTTACCTTTAAATTCTTTTATTAATTTAATTGTTTCAAAACCTAGTTCTTCTTTTAAATGTTCTTCAAATTCTTTTAAGAAAACAAATTTACCTTTATTAGTTTCAAATACACCATATGTAAATTCTGGATTTAAACAAATTGCTAAGTTAGCAGGCATGGTCCAAGGAGTTGTTGTCCAAATGATGAAACTTGTGTCGTTATCAAGTAAACCTTTTCCGTCTTTAACTTTAAAAGCAACATAAATTGCATGTGACTTAACATCCGCATATTCAATTTCGGCTTCCGCAAGAGCGGATTCACTACTTGGTGACCAATAAACTGGTTTTAAGCCTTTAAAAATATAACCTTTTAAAGCCATATCTTTAAATACTTCAAGTTGTTTAGCTTCATAATCATGTGTTAAAGTCATATAGCGATGGTCAAAATCACCCATAACACCTAAACGCTTGATTTGCGCCATTTGTCTTTCAACTTGTTCATGAGCATATTTTTCGCAGCACTTACGGAATTCCGCAAGCGGAGTTGTTTTACGGTTAATACCCTTTTTAGTAATTACATTTTCAATTGGTAAACCATGGGTATCCCATCCTGGAATAAAAGGTGTGTAATAACCTTCCATAGTTTTAAGACGAACGATAAAGTCTTTTAATAACTTATTAAGCATATGTCCACAGTGCATATCCCCATTAGCGTATGGAGGACCATCATGTAACATATATTCGTCCTTACCTTTATTTTTTTCTAACATTTTTTGATATAAATCAATACTTGACCAATTTTCTAAGATACGTGGTTCTTTTGTTGGTAAATTACCTCGCATTTCAAAATTAGTACGTGGCATTAATAAAGTCTTCTTTACTTCCATTATTTTTCCTCCTTAAATATAAAAAAACGTCCTAGTATAAATAAGGACGTCATTAAACGCGGTACCACCTTAATTGCTTAAAAACTAAGCCACTTCATTAAGTCTTAACGCGACTAACGTATTATTCTACATATCGAATAATCTCTCCAAAGTGATATGTTTTAAATAATCTTAAATGACCTTGCACCAATCGTCATCTCGCTAATAAGTTAACATTAAAACACGTGTCTTTATCATCGATTTACGTAAATATTATTAAATAATAATATTCAGTTGTCAAGTTTTTTCCTAGTCTAGTACAGAAAATAAGTAAATATTATCTTCTAGTTTAGTTCTTGTTCCGCTTAAGGAATAAATAACTCCTGACAAAAAATCAATTACTCGATATTTATCTTTTAACGCTAGTGAAGATAAATTGACAATTATGCTTTGTCTTAAAAATAAATTACTAGCGATATTTTCAATTTCATAATAAGAAGTGACATTATAAACAATAGGTGCCACTTTTTTAATTTGGACTTCTTTCTTTTTTGGCATCTTAAAAGTATCGCTATCGCTAGAATTAGGTAGCAACACTTCCTTTATTAAACTTTTTATTGACATATTTTCCTTTTAAAAATAATTTTTTAGTGCTTTTAAAGCATTTTTTTCTAATCTTGATACTTGAGCTTGGGATATTGAAAATTCTTTAGCAATCTCAAATTGAGTTAATCCATCATAATATCTTTTTTCAATGATTTGTTTTTCAATTTTACTTAAATGTTTTAATCCTTCCTCTAAAGATAAATGATTGCTAATTTTTTCATTAATATTTATATCATCGCTAATAGTATCAGAAAGTTCTAATGATTCATCAAAATCATTATATAAGGGTTCTGAAAGAGAAGATACATTATTAATGGCTTCTAAAGCCTCAATAACTTCATAGTTCGTCAAATTTAAAATACGTGCAATTTCCTCATTAGATGGTTCCTTTTGATATTTTGCAATATATTCTTCTTTCACTTTCATCGCTTGATAAGCACGATCTTTAATTTGACGGGAAACACGCATAAAGGAATTATCGCGTAAATATCTTTTTATTTCTCCAAGAATCATTGGTACGGCATATGTAGAAAATTTAACTTCTTGCGTTAAGTCAAAATTATCAATTGCCTTCATTAAGCCAATAATACCTATTTGAAATATATCATCCATATTATCAACGCGCTTAGAAAACTTATTTACTAATGATAGCACTAGTTTTAGATTTCCTAAAATTAATTCATCTTTTTTTGATTTGTCACCATTATGATAACTAATTAATAGTTCCCGCGTTTTATTAGGCGACAAAGCCACTAACTTGCCTGTATCCACTCCCGTTAGAACTACCTTATGTTCAGCCAAGTTTATGACACCTCTATATTAGTGTGTCAATTAATTAATATTTTAAACCTACTTTCAATTTCTTTAAGATCTTTTTTTCTAATCTTGATATATAGCTTTGTGAAATACCAAGAAATTCAGCAACTTCTTTTTGGGTTAGTTCTTCTTTACCATCTAATCCAAATCGTAAAGCTAATATTTCTTGTTCACGAGGTTTTAATTTTGAAATTTCTTCGTGCAGTGAGTTGCGGGTTTCTTCATCGAATAATTCCTTATTAATCTCATTTTCATCGGTCGCTAAAATATCAGCGATAAGAAGTTCATTGCCTTCTTTATCACGGTTAAGAGGTTCATCAAGGCTTACTTCATTTTTCATACGTGATTTTTTTCTAAGATACATTAATATTTCATTATCAATACACCTAGATGCATAAGTTGCTAATTTTATGTTTTTATCACATTTAAAAGTTGATATAGCCTTAATAAGGCCTAAAGTTCCAATCGAAATTAAATCTTCTAAATCATAAATATTATTTTCATATCGCTTAGCCACATAGACTACTAAACGTAAATTATGTTCAATTAGCTTGTTCCTTGCTTCTAATGAACCTAATTTATATTCGGATAATGCTTTTTCTTCTTCCTCTTTACTTAATGGAGGTAAAAGATTTTCTGACCCATTTATATAATAAACAGAATCATTTAAATGGAATAATTTTTTAAGAAAACGAATAATTCTTTTAAACATAATCACACTCCCAAATAGGCATTTAATAAACACTCACAACCAAAGAAATTTTTCCCATCATCCGTTATAGCCACATAAACATCACTTTCTTTTTTATCATCAAGCATAATACTTGCTTTATAAAGCTTACTAATGCTTTGACCTGATATAGTTTGATATGTGATTTCTTCAAATTTATCAGGCAAAGTAAATGGAAAATAAGCGCGTTTAAAAAATATTACTGGTAATCCTTTATATTTTAAGGTATTACCTGTATCATAATATCCTTTTACAATAGCTTTTTCGTTATTAAATCGCATGATAAATTTTAACTTATAGTTTCCTAGGTGATACACTTGATCCACTAAAATACTTATAAGTTTTAAAACTAAAAATGATAGGGGTATGCTTATTAACGCTAATAAGCCTTTAACTTCGGTAATTGCCACGACTGCTTTTATAAAACGAACATTTGGTGATAAAAAAGTCATAATAAATGCTTCATAATAATAACTAAATAAATAGGTAATAAGTGGTGTGATAAAATGACTTTTAAAAAACAAAATGAACAAGACCATCGGAACTAGTATCATTAACAAAATACCTAACCACTTCGAGCAATATAACGTCAAGATCGTTGGGGTCATGAAAATAATGAATTTGCATATACCTGATATTTTTAAACGACTTTCATTTACGACATTAACAAAGGATAGTGCAAATAGCATTATTAAGATATGTGTGATAATACTTAAATCCAAATAGAAGTTCATGAATATCACCGTTTATATTATCTAATATAAACTAGTAATATTTTGTCGAAGTTTAAGGGCAAATAAAAAATGGCACTTAATTAAAAATGCCATCAACTATTATTTACTAATCGTTACGTTTTAAGAAAGAAGATAATATAGATGAATGACGTTCATCATTAGTTTCTTCTTTTTCTTCCGGTTTACTTTCTTCTTTCTTTTCTTCTTTATTAAAGAATTGGCGGCTACCAAATTGTGGGATAGCCGTGAAATCATATTCCTCAGCAAAATCAGTAGCAATAATACTTACTAAAATTTGATCATCTAATTGGTTATTAATAGAAACGCCAAACTTAATATCTAAGTCTTCGCCAGTTGCGTCTATAATAGAACGCACAGCTTCTTGGGCCTCAAATAATGACACTGACGCTCCACAAGTAATCGATACAATTGCTCTTCTAGCGCCATTAATAGATGCTTCAAGTAATGGGGAAGCCATTGCGCCTTGAGCAGCATCAATCGCTTTATTAGGTCCTTCTCCTTGACCAAAGCCAATTAAGGAAATACCAGAATTTTGTAATGTATTACGAACATCAGCAAAATCAAGATTAATTACCGAAGACATAAGAATTAAATCAGTAACAGTTTTAACTGATTGAGCTAAAACTTTATCAGCCTCTGCAAAAGCATTTTGGACACTACATTGTCCGTTCATCATTAATAATTTATCATTAGAAACAACGATAATTGCATCCACATTTTCTTTTAATTTGCTT
>CAKPJO010000030.1 GCA_934162685.1 uncultured Bacilli bacterium
TTGTAACATTTTAGAAGTTTTTTAAATTTTTCCCTTGCATTTTCCCTTACAATTCCCTTACGAGCAAGAAAAAAGTCCGATAGAATCGGACTTAATTAACGAATGGAGCAGGCGACGGGAATCGAACCCGCATAACTACCTTGGCAAGGTAGTGTTCTACCACTGAACTACGCCTGCGATACGTTTGTAATTGTATAACACTGCAACTACTTTTGCAAGTCTTTTTTAAAATTTTTTTGATTTTTTTTGCAAACATCTTAAAAAGCATTAAATATCTTTGTTTTTGCGTGCTTTTATAATAAAAATAATGATATTATTTTTTTTATATGCTATGATATTTAACGTTGAAAGAAGGTATAAATATGAATAACTTTGATTTAGCAAACCTAATATTTGGCGATGTACATGAAACTATTGAAGATCTAGAAAAAAGATTTCCAAAGCGCAATTTATCTGATGGAGCATTAGTTACAAGATTCGCTCCTTCTCCTACTGGATTCTTACATACTGGTTCTTTATTTACATCTTTAATAGCCTATAAGCTTGCTAAAGATTCTAATGGTGTATTTTATATCCGTTTAGAAGATACTGATACCAAGCGTGAAATAGAAGGTTCTGGAGAAGATTTATTAAAGCAATTAAAAGCATTTAATATTATTCCTATGGAAGGATATCTTGGGGATCACGAAGAAGGCGTATATGGCCCATATAAGCAATCTGAACGTGCTTCTATCTATTGCGTTGTAATTAAACATTTAATTGAAATAGGACGCGCATATCCTTGTTTTTGTACTAGTGAAGACTTGGATACTTTAAGAAAAGAACAAGAAAGTAAAAAAATCACTCCAGGATATTATGGAGAATTTGCAAAATGCCGTAATATCAGCGTCGATGAAGCTATTAGCCGTATTCAAAATGGCGAACATTATGTAATTAGATTTAAAAGCAACGGAAATCATGAAAACAAAATTAAAGTTCACGATTTAATTAGAGGTGATCTTGAATTAAGTGAAAACGATCAAGATATCGTTATATTAAAAAGTGATGGATTACCAACTTATCACTTTGCTCACGCTGTTGATGACCACTTTATGCGTACCAATTGCGTAACACGTGGAGAAGAATGGCTATCATCATTACCAATCCATATTGAATTATTTAATACTTTACAATTTGAACTTCCAAGTTATGCACACTTACCAGTTATTATGAAACTTGATAATGGCAATAGACGTAAATTATCTAAAAGAAAAGATGATGAAGCCGCCGTGTCTTATTTCTTAAAAGATGGATATCCTGTTGAAGCTTTAATCGAATATTTATTAACAATTGCCAACTCAAATTTTGAAGAGTGGAAAGCTGAACACAAATTAACTTCGAACGATGAATTTAAATTAACATTTGAAAAAATGTCTCTTGATGGTGCATTATTTGACATTATGAAGTTAAAATTCATTTCTAAAGAAATATTATCAAGAATGAGTAAAGAAGAAATCACAAATCGTGCTTATGAATGGGCAAAAGTCTATGATGACAAGTTACTTGATTTAATCAATTTTAATAAAGATTACTTTATGTCCATCATGAATATTGAAAGAGAAAAAGAAAATCCTCGTAAAGATTATGAAAAATTCTCCGACATATTCAATATTATTAAGTTCTTCTATAACAAGTATTATTTCGAATTAATGAAAAATGAACTTCCATTTAATCCATTTATTGATAAAAATGTTATTAAAAGTTTATTAAAAGAATTTATTAATACATTAGATTTATCTTTAGATGAGCAAAATTGGTTTAATTCATTAAAAGAATTAGGAAAGAAATTTGGATTTGCGGAAAATAATAAAATTTATAAGCAAAATAAAGACCAATATCTTGGTCATATTGGTGATGTCGCGGAAATTTTAAGAATTACTCTTACATCTTCTAAACAAAGCCCAAATCTTTATTATGTCTTACAAATTCTTGGAAAAGAAGAATTAGAAAAACGTATTAATTTTGTTGTTGAAAATAAATTAAATTAATCTATATTATTTGTCGTTAAAACATGGATAACATCTTACCCATGTTTTTTTATACTTTATTTTTCAATAAAAAAATACCCCAAGTTCTAGTTTTTAGAATTAGGGTAAATTATTTTAGCGCAAATACTAATTATTTCTTTTTAGAATTGCTATGTGAAGAATATCTTCCATCTCCATAGGCGTAATTGTTACAATAATCATTAATTAAATTGTTATCAAATACATCATTTCCCATGCCATCTTCAGCAACAGAAAGTGTAGCATTAACATCAATCATTGAAGCGATATCCATGGATAATTTAAATTCCTTTAAGAATAATTTTTCACTATCACCAGAATGAATAATTGATACTTTAGTATTGCTAATTGCATCATTACCAGTAATCGCGGACATATCAAGTCCAATATTTAATGATTTGCTTTCTTCTACATAAGATAAATCATTAACGAGTTTATCAAATTGCATATTTTCAACATTATTGCCATCGCCAGTACTATCAATAATAGTGTTACATAATGTAGAAGAGAATCCTAATAAATCTGATAATAAATATTGATAAATATTATTAACAAATTCTTCAGTAGTAACTTTAACGCTACGTGTATAAACTTCTTCGGCACCAGCACTAAATGAGACACCACTCTTATAGAACAATCCAGTTTCTGAACGTTCCATATAGATATAATCATCTTTAATAACTATTGTAGCGTGACGATCATCTTTATTTGATGCTTGGCGAGAAATTTGACTTAGTGTTTTATAAGTTCCATTTCCTGCTTTTGAATATAAGTCACCTTCAAGTCTACTATGATATCCTGCTGCACTGACACCAAATATATCAATTGTTGGAATATGTTTAACATCAATTCTTACTTCAGCCTTACCATTATTATTATAAATATATACATCTAATGGTATTTCAAATGATTCTAAGTTTAATGATCCGATATGAAGTTTTAAGTCAACTTGACCAGTAAGTTTATATTTTGAATAATCTATCATTGGAATTCCATAACTTGTTATGATTTTTAATAAGTTTAAATCCAAATAATTATGTTCATCACTTAACGCTAATTCTTCATTATAAGTGCTCATAGAAACTGTCAAAGCAACATCTAAAGTCTTATAAGCAATATTTGGAATATTTAGTGATGTAATCTTTTTATTGTTATAGCCTAAATTTAAAGTTATATCTTCATTAAGTCCAAGAACTTTTTTATCAATAGTAATGCTGGTATTTTCTTCACCAACAGAGAAACCTTTTAATAAATCTAATGATAAATTAGTAAAATCTTTTTTCAAGAATTGTTGTAATAGCATTGCTTCATCTCCGCTAGGAATTAATGCTGCTATTTGACCAAATAAAGGATTATCACCTTTAAACAAAGTCATGATTTGTTCAACCATTTCTTTTACAGTACCAACTTTTATTTTACCATATATTTCATTTCTATTTTTATACATGATACGAGCTTCTTCGTTGCGCATATCTAATACTAATCGATGATCACTTATTCCATCATTAAGAGTGAAATCCACATAGCATGAGTTATTTGGAACTTTTCCATTTTCTGTTTCTATTTCATCTAATTTAAATTGAACAAATCCATCAGTAATTGTATAAGTCTTTTTGGGCTCATAAGAATTATTTACAAATGTTAGATTGTTAATATTAAATCCAAATTCTTTTTGATTTGTAAACAATTTGATTTCATCATAAATATCCAAAATCGGTTCATAATTTTCAAAGTCTTTGTCATCTAAAACATCAATTCCATTAAATGATTTTAAATCAAGTTTAAGTGTACCTTTATAATCTTGATAAACAAAGTTTTCAACTTCAACTTCTGTTATAACGTTTTCTGTTTTTAATACTGTTAACACTAATGATGCTTCATTTCCTAAAATAGAAGATGCATCTAGTGTTACTATAATCTTATTATCTTTATAAGAGATATTTTTTATAGCATCAAGATATTCATTATATGTATGATTTTTAACACTTTCAAAATCATTAGATGATGTAATTTCTTTTAATTTTGTTTGAAGATAAGTTAATAGATCACTATCAAGATATCCTTCCACTATTTTGTTAATTGCAGAAATATTTTCATTAGTAAGTCTTCCTTTAAATAAATTATTCAAAGAGAAATAAACACCTTTTTCTTTATCATATTGAGTAAAGACATTAAATTTATGATTTTTAATAGCTAATTCTGAGCTAACATTAAATTTCATTGTCTCTAAATCAAAAGCAACATTTCCGCCTAATCCAATTAATTCATTATTAGCATTAGCTAAATCAAGTGTAACATCAATATTAAATTGTTTTTGATTTGCAATAGCATAGCCACTAGAAACAAAATTATAAACATCAGTATAATCATCATATTTTGCTAAATCTTCTGGTAATTTAACCTTTTCTTTATTAATATGTGTCTTTGTATTAATGCTTGCGTTAATATAAACATCATTTACTTTAACTTCATTAAGTTCTACTTTTTTGGTTTTATAATTTTCATCGGTATAAATATTAAATGAGATATAATCATTTAAAGCAAATTCGGCTTTATAAGCATATTCATCACTTGGAACAAATGTTAATGATGATAAGCTTCCTAATAATCCATTCACATTTATATCTAATACTTTATTTAATTCACTATCTTCAGGCACTTCAACCTTATTTGAAAATAAAGGAATAATGGCTTTGATACCCTCAGAGAATGTTGGAATATCAATCTTAGCATTTATAAATGTTGTGGAAGCATATAATGTTGAATCAATATAAGTAAAATCAATATTATAATCTAAAGAATCATATTTTACATTTAAGGTACCACCTGCTTTAATATTAGATAAATCATAATAAGAAACTGTCCCCTTAAATCCTAAATCAATATTGCTTTCTTTGTACTTTATATTGAATAAGGCGTCTAAATCAATATTACCTGCTTGTAAAATATTGTTCATAAATTTAACTTGTGGAGTATCTACATATGGTTCATTAGAAGGTGCTAGCGAAGTACTTGTATTGTTAGATGGTGTAGATGTCGAGTTTTTGTTATGTGATCCGCCAAGAATTGTTACACCAGTAGCAACTGAACTAGTTACTAATAATGATGTCAAAGCGTATAAATATAATCTTTTCACTTTTAAATCCCCCTTCTATATTCGTTATAGGATTCAGTGGCTTTCGGGAATGAATCACGATTAAAGCCATCTTTTTCATAATAATATTTGTTATTTAAATGTGCCTTACATCTTGCCGTAACAATTGATAAGGCAATCGTATCATATTCTTCATAAGAATCATAACTACGTAAATATAAAGATTCGTCTAACTCACATACGAGTTTTAAAGAGATAAATGGTTTTACGCCACTTACCTTTTCATCCATCCCAATAATTTGAGTTTTATATCTTTCAGTTGCATCATCAGATAACTCAATTTCAACTTTGTATCCATTGCTATTTTTAGTAACTATTGGAGTTGTATTTTCTTTAACTGTTTTAGAACTAATAAGTAAATTAGTTCCTGCAGACATTGGACTACCAAATCTTGTTTTATAATCTGTAGATGTCATTTCATTCACATTACTTTTATATGTTGCTAGTACAATTTCTTTATTGTCTTCTGGCAATTCATATTTATCAGCGGTGTAATATTCAATCTTGTCACCTTGTTGAAAATATCTTGTACCTAATTTAACCATCTTTCCGTAAGAAAGAGATTCAGAATAAACAATATCATCATATATAGCGCGCATACTTGTAATCATTTGATCACCAGAATAATTGTTACTATTAAGTCCATAGCATTCATTTAAATAGTTTGAATTGTCTAATAAATCAAATGATACTTGTAACATTTCTGCTGGTGTTAAGACAGTAGATAAGTCAGTTACATTTTTTGACATAGCGTTTTCATATTTTGCTTTTATTACAGTAATATCATCCTTGTATAGATCTTCATCAAAATCGCGTCTATCGTTGTTGTCCATAGTAGAACGTAATATTGTACCAATGCATACACCAACAATCACAGATGCAGTAACGGTAATTGACATACCAATGATAGTTTGTTTTTTCTCTTGTTTAGGATTAGTTGCTTTTTTTTCTTTCGGCAATTTTTCCTTTGCATTCTTTTTCATATTTTACTACCTCATGTTTCAAATTAGTGATTTTAGTATCACTAGCTAGAAGACGTAAAAAGATGTCTTCTTTCGACTCAATGTTAACTAAATACGTAGTATTTAACAAGGAAGAGAACGCTAATTTAACTAGAGAGTTAACGATTTTCACTCTACTATCAGTAGAATCACTTGCTTTTTATCAAAAATAAATGAAAAATGTCGTACAATTACTAGCGATAATAAAAATCAACATTTTATGCTTTTTTAATTTTAAAAACTTGACTTTTTATAAAAGTACTTTCATTAATGAGTTATTAAAAAATATGATATAATATTAGTTAAAGGAGGAAAATAGATTATGAAAAAGAAAGTTTTAGCACTAATTGCTCATGATAATATGAAACAAGACATCGTAAAATGGGCAAGAGATAACAAAGAAAGATTAAAAGATTTTGATCTTTGTGGAACAGGTCATACAGCAAAATTAATTCAAGATGAAATTGGTTTAGAAGTAAAACAATATTTGCCAGGTCCAATGGGCGGAGACCAACAAATCGGTGCAAAAGTTGCCGAAAAAGTAATCGATGCCATAGTATTTTTTTGGGATCCACTTCAAATGCAACCACACGACCCAGATGTCAAAGCTCTTTTACGTATTGCAGTAGTTTATGATATTCCTATTGCCACTAACAAGGCCACTGCGGATTATATTATAAAATAATAAATTATTGCAATCCGCAGGGATTAGTGATTAAATATAATCACATGGTCCCATCGTCAAGTGGTTAAGACACAGCCCTCTCAAGGCTGGCTCGCGGGTTCGATCCCCGCTGGGACTACCAATTTGAACTAATTCGATGCAAATTTGCATCGTTTTTTTATTTTTTGTATATAAATTTGAACTTTAAAGTTCGATTTTTGTATCTAGAAAAAGATTATTTATTGTAGTACAATAAATTCACATACAAAGTGAGTGATATTCAAATGAAAAAACAACATTTATTTATTGCTTTAGGTCTACTAGTATTAAGTTCTTGTAATAACACCAATACTCCTTCTAATGGATCTGAATCTAATAATTCTACCAGCCAATTGCCTAGCATTATTGATTCTAGTAGCCCAAGCACTTCAAATTCTTCAAATAATTCAATAAGCACATCTCCTTCAACATCTAATGATTCGAGTTCTTCTACCACTGCTCCAAGCCCAGCAATAAAAATAGTCAAATCTATAAAAGACATTTTTACTTTAGGAGAAAATGTAAAAGAAAATGAAATTGGTGATTTAGTCCAATTTGAAGCAACATATTTACGCGGAATAGCAATGACCCGTTCTAGTGAAGATTTAATGCTTTTTGCCGATGAAGAGTCTTACATTTATTTAAGACTTCCTTATGCCAAATATACTGGTTATTTAGCAAATCGTTATGTAATGCAAGAATATCAAGTAACCGCAAATATAACAAAAGTTAATAATCAAATTGAGCTTACTCTTAACGATTCTTTAACCACACAAGAAAGTGTTATTAATTTATCTTCATCTACTTCTTATAACCAAGAACAAGTTAGTGAAGTTAAAAGTGCATTAAGGGAATTAATAGAAGATTTTAATGCAATTCCACTAAATAATAAAAAATACGGATCCGGAAAAATTGTAACAGTTACTGGTCAAGTAATCGCTACTGAATATAAAGACGCCAACAAAAAATGTGTAATTTATGACGGAACAAATATTGTTACAATAATAAATTCAAGTAAAATTGTTGGGCAATATGATATAGGCACTACTATTGAAGTAACTGGAATACTTAATATGGAAGTATCTTGTCCCGCAATATTAATGCTATCTAGCAAAGTAAAAGCAGATGTTAGTAAAGATTTAAATATGACTAATTATGAAGAAGTAAAACCAAGTTACTTTAAGCAATGGAATTTAACTTCTGATAACATGAAAACTCCAAGTGTAAATAATTTCATGAAATTATATAAAACCACTGGTTATATAACTGATGATAAAGATCGCACTAATGCATATTATATTGGCGCTGTTGATAGCGCTTCTGATAAATTAAGCGATGTTGGTATTAAAACTTCTATTGGGGGATTTTATTTAATGAATCACTTAAATATTAGTGACCGTGACTTCTCTTATTCTGGTTTTTATGGATTCTATGATAAAGTTGAACCTGTAACGTTTTACTTCACATTATTTGGATTTGATACGCAAAATCATGCTTGGAAATGTTTCCCGGTTGTAAATTATGAAGCAAATCCTGATAATCCGAATTCTAAAATTGAATATGTTGTAAAATAGATGGCAAATGTCATCTATTTTTTATTCTATAATTACTTTCCAATTATCATCTTCATAAGCTTTAAAGCACATTAATATTTGTTCTTTTGTAACTTTTTCTAAAGCAAGATTATTTGGCAATTCATTATAAGCAAAATATTTGAATCCGCTAGTCTCAATATTATCTATAAAATCACCATCATTTACGCTACATAATATAAACGATTTCATAACTCCATAAATATAATTAGTAACATTGTGATTGCGCCAATCTTCAATCGCCACCAATTTAATAATAGAAGCATCTAATCCTGTTTCTTCTTTTATTTCTTTAAGAGTATTAGAAACTATTGATTGATCTTCATCACACCATCCACCTGGTAAAGACCATGTATCGTTATTTTCATGTACTAATAGAATTTTATTATTTTTTATTATCGCTGCTCTAGTATCAATTTTAGGAGTTCTATATCCTGACTCATTACAAAATACTTTAACAATTTTTTCATTATTCATATCAAGTTTAGTTTCAAGCATTTGAGTAGCAACTTCTTCTAATTGTTGATATCTTTCTTTATCATAAGGATCTTTAGTGTAAGCTAAACCAATTTGTGAGATGCTTTTAATCTTCATTGCCCAATCTAATATTTTGTCATTCATAAAGGTAGTGCTCCTATCAATCAATATCATAATACCATTTTAAATAATTTATAGTCAAAAAAAGGAGACAATTAAGTCTCCTCGCGTTATTTTATTCTAATTCAAACATTCCAGTATATAATTGATAATATTTGCCTTTTTGTTTAATTAAATCATCATGGCTACCACGTTCGATAATACGTCCGTGTTCAAGAACCATAATTGCATCAGCGTTTTGAATAGTGGATAAACGGTGAGCAATAACAAATACTGTTCTACCTTCCATCAATTTATCAGTACCAGCTTGTACCAACTTTTCAGTACGAGTATCAATACTTGATGTCGCTTCATCAAGAATCATAACTGGTGCATCCGCAACTGCGGCTCTAGCAATAGATAGTAATTGACGTTGTCCTTGTGATAAGTTAGAACCATCACCTTTTAACATTGTATTAAATCCTTGTGGTAAACGCATAATGAAGTCATAGGCATTAGCGATTTTTGCAGCTTCATAAACTTCTTCATCAGTGGCGTCTAATCGTCCATAACGGATATTATCCATAACTGTTCCTGTGAATAAGTTTGTTTCTTGTAATACAATACCTAAAGATTTTCTTAAATCATCTTTTTTGATTTTATTAATATTTATTCCATCATATCTAATCTTGCCATCAGCGATATCATAGAAGCGATTTAATAAGTTTGTAATTGTTGTTTTACCAGCGCCAGTTGCGCCAACAAGCGCAATTTTTTGACCTGGATGAGCATAAATTGAAACGTCATGAAGAACAATTTTATCTGGATTATATCCAAAGTCAACTTGATCTAAGATAATATCACCTTTTAATTCAGTATAAGTAGTTGTTCCATCACCATGAGGATGTTTCCAAGCATAGTATCTAGTTCTTTCATTAGTCTCTTCAAAACTTCCATCCTTATTATATTTAATATGGACTAAAGTAACATAACCATCATCTACTTCACTTGGTTCATCAATTAAATCAAATACACGTGAAGCACCAGCCATACCCATAACAATAAAGGTAATTTGTTGTGCAAAATTATTGATGTTATTAGTAAACATTCTTGACATCATTAGGAATTGAACAATGATACCAATAATTTCTTCTTGAGGTGTCACTTCAAATAAAATGTTATAATTTGGGAAAGTATTAGGGAAAGCAATAAGAGCCGCACCTGCAATACCCAATAAAGCATATAAGATATTACCGATATTGCCCATAATTGGTCCAACAATATTGCCACTAATATTGCCAACTGTAGATACTTTACATAATTCTTCATTTAATTTATCAAAGTCTTCTATTGATTTTTCTTCATGACTAAATACTTTAATAACTTTCAATCCATTAATAGATTCTTCAATTGATCCTTCAACTGTTCCTAAGGCTTTTTGTTGTTTAACGAAGAATTTAGCGGATTTACCACCAATTCTTTTAGCGTTAATAAACATAAATATTGAGCCAAGTAAAACAATTAAGGTTAACCATAGTGAGTTATATAGCATAATTGCGAGTAAAGCAATAACTGTTACAACTGTTTGAAACAAATTCGGCAAAGATTGGCTTATTAATTGGCGAATTGTATCAGTATCATTTGTATAAATAGACATGATATCACCATGAGCGTGAGTATCAAAATATTTGATTGGTAATGTTTCCATGTGGTCAAACATCGTTTTACGTAAATCATTTTGGAATTTTTGAGTAACTATAGCCATCGTATAGTTCCAAGCAAATGAGGCAAGTAATCCCGCAGCATAGAAAATAGCCATGATAATTAAGATGCTAACTATTTGTGGCCAAAATTCGCTAAATGGAGTTCCACTTTTTAAATTAATAGAAATAGTATTAGTAATATTCTTTACAAATATTGAAGATGTAAAGTTACTAACTGCAGCAATAACGATACAAAACATTGAAAATATCAACTTACCTGGATAACGTTTAAATAACATTTTTAATAATCTTGCCATTGTGCCTTTTTTAGCTTTAGGCTTTTTATTCATAACTTGTTCCATTATTCATTACCCCCTGTTCTATTTTGTGTATAGTATACTTCTTGATAAATTTTATTAGTTTTTAATAATTCTTCATGAGTACCGATTTGATCAATTTTACCATCATTAAGAACAATGATTTGATCAGCATCTTCAATTGAAGAAATTCTTTGAGCAATAACAATCTTCGTTGTATTAGGAATTTCATTTCTTAATCCAATACGAATTAATTTGTCCGTTTTTGTATCAACCGCAGAAGTTGAGTCATCAAGTATTAAAATTTTAGGATGCTTTAATATTGCTCTTGCAATACATAATCTTTGTTTTTGCCCACCTGATACGTTTGTACCGCCTTGCTCAATATGTGTGTTATATCCATCTGGGAATGATTTTACAAAATCATCAGCCTGCGCAATTTGACTGGCTTTTATAATTTCATCCATTGGAGCATTTAAGTCACCCCAACGAAGGTTATCTTCAATTGTTCCTGAGAACAACACATTTTTTTGTAATACTACAGCGACATTATTACGAAGAGTTTCTAAGTCATATGATTTAACATCTTCTCCGCCTACTAATAATTCACCATCACTAATATCATATAGTCTAGAAATAAGATTTACGAGGGATGTCTTACCAGAACCCGTCGAGCCAATAATACCAATGAATTGTCCACTTTTAATATTCAAATTAATATTCGATAATGTATTTTTTTCGGCTTCTTTTTTGTATTTAAAGTTTACATTTTTAAATACAACTGATCCATCTTTAAGCTCATATAATGGATTTTCTGGATTTTTGATTGTTGGTTCTTCCTCTAATACTTCTGCGATACGATCAACACATTCAAGCGCTAAAGCAAGCATAACAAATACAAAAGAAATCATCATTAAAGACATTAATATTTGTACGCCATAAGTTAATAATGCCGATAATTGACCAACAGACAACACATTGTAATGGTTAGGGTCAAAATTATCGATGTTATTTGTATAAATTAAGTAAGCACCGATTGAACAAACTAACATATTTGAAGCATGAATTGCAAAGTTCATAATTGGTCCATTAAACGCTAATATTTTTTCAGCCTTTACGAATTCAATAGTGATATCATCACTTGTTTTATTAAATTTCTTTTGTTCAAAATCTTCACGGACATAAGATTTAACAACTCTAATACCAGAAACGTTTTCTTGTACTGATTCATTTAAAGCATCATAACGTTTAAATACTCTTTGGAATATTGGCATTGCCTTTTTAATAATAAGAAATAATCCAAAAGCAATAAGCGGCATAATTACAACAAATATAAATGCCATATAGCCACCACTAACGAAAGCCATAATCATTGAGAATATCATCA
>CAKPJO010000031.1 GCA_934162685.1 uncultured Bacilli bacterium
GTACTTGGAATGTCGACTTATTAAATGAAGTTGGTAAGAGCTTTGGTGAAGAAGGATTATGGGGCGGCGGCGTTGGCTGGTATGGTCCTGGCGCTAATACACATAGAACTCCATATGCTGGAAGAAACTTTGAATACTTCTCAGAAGATGGTTTTATTTCTGGTAAATTATGTGAAGCAGAAGTTCATGGTGCAATGGAAAAAGGTACAATTCCATATTTAAAACATTTCTTCTTAAACGATCAAGAAACTAACCGTATTGGTGTTTGTACATTCTCTAATGAACAAGCAATCCGTGAAATTTATTTACGTTCATTCCAATATGCTTTTGAAACAACTGGCGAAGATGATAAATCATGTTCTGGTGTTATGGGAGCATTTAATCGTTTAGGTATGATTTGGACAGGACACTATACAAACTTATGGAAAAATGTCATGGAAAAAGAATTTGGCTTCTTAGGAAGTGTTACAACTGACTTTGGCCAAAAACAAGGTAGTTTAATGGAACCTCAACTTGCTTATGAAGCTGGTACTCATATGTTCTGTACTTCTGGAACAGGCTTTGCTACATACTTAGAAAACATTAACTTTACTGAAGATACTAAACTTATGAAAAATATGAGAGAAGCAATTCACCGTCAACTATACAACTTTGCAAATAGTGCGGCAATGAATGGTATGACTTCCTCATCTAAGATTGTTGTTGTTCGTGTTTTGTATCAAAAAGCATTGACTGCTACAACAGTTGTTTCTTCAATTGTATTAGCAGGATCACTTGCACTTATGACTTTAGGATTACTTGCTAAACGTAAGGAGGTAGAATAATATGCTAAAAAAGTTTTTAGAAACAAAAAAAGCAGGATGGTATGTTGAATTAGCTTCTTTCATTCTTGCGCTTATTACTCTTATTGCTTATGTGGCTAGAGGTGGAAACTATTTATCACCAGTTAGTACATCTGCAGTAGTATTATTATCTATTGGTTTAGTAGTTAATGTAGTAGCGCTTTTTAAAGATTTTAAAGTACTAGGATTACTTCCAGTCGCATTATATGCTGGATCTGCGGCAATATTATTAAATACTGAGATGCTATTTATTTCTAACGTTATATTTGGTGTTGATGGTAATAGTTTTGATGTTGCATTCTTTATGTTTATCATTTGCGATATTTTAGCTATTATAACTTCTGCGGTCGCATTTTCGATGGGATTAACTAAAGAAGTTAAATAAATTACGATTTTAAGGAGATAGACATTGGTTTTATCTCCTTTTCTTAGCAAAAACTGCTAATAAAGTAAGAAAAAATTTTTTTCTATTGATTATAATCAATACTTTATGTTATATTGTTTTAGCAACTTTCTTTAGGCCGCAAAAAAATTTGGCTTAAGGCGGAAGGAGAACGAACTAATTATGAAAAAAGGTATTCACCCAGCTTATCACAAGTGCAAAGTTACTTGTGTCTCATGTGGAGCAACATTTGAAACAGGTTCTGTATTAGACGAAATTCGTGTTGATACATGTTCAAATTGCCATCCATTCTATACTGGAAAACAACGCTTTACTCAAGCAGATGGCCGCGTTGATCGTTTCATGAAGAGATACGGAATGAAAAAATAGTTTTCAAACGTGTATTAGACCGTTATCAACGCGATAACGGTTTTCTTTTTTCTTAAATAAGGAGGATCTAAATAATGAAAAAAAATTATTATATAACTACACCTATTTATTACCCTAGCGCTAATTTACATATTGGTCATGCTTATTGCACTACTTGTGTAGATGTTATTGCTCGTGTTAGAAGAATTCAAGGTTATAACACTTACTTTTTAACTGGCGCTGATGAACATGGTGAAAAAATTGAAAAGAATGCTGCTTTAAAAGGAATGACTCCACAAGCATTCGTCGATGATATTGTTAAAGGTATCAAAGATTTATGGAAAGCTTTAGAAATCACTAATGATGATTTTATTCGTACAACTGAAGAAAGACACTGGATGGTTGTACAAAAGATATTCTCCCGTTTATTAGAACAAGGTGATATTTATCTTGGAAAATATGAAGGTTGGTATTGCACACCTTGCGAATCTTTTTGGACTGATACTCAAGTAGGAGAAAATCATATTTGTCCTGACTGCGGTCGTGAAGTTCATAAAGCAAGTGAAGAAGCCTATTTCTTTAAAGTAAGTAAATACGCTGATAGATTAGTTAAGTTTTATGAAGATCATCCTGATTTCATTTATCCTGAATCAAGAAAAAATGAAATGCTTAATACATTTATTAAACCTGGATTAGAAGATTTATGTATTTCTCGTACATCTTTTACTTGGGGTGTTCCAATTAAAGAAAATCCATGTCATATTATTTATGTTTGGATTGATGCACTTGTTAACTATATTTCTGCTTTAGGATATTTAAGTGATGATGCATCTAAATTTGAAACTTTCTGGGGAGAAGATTCTGAGATTGTTCATGTAATCGGTAATGATATTACACGTTTCCACACTATTTATTGGCCAATTCTTTTAATGGCTTTAGGTTTAAGATTACCAGATAAAGTATTTGTCCATGGTTTATTAATGATGAAAGATGGAAAAATGTCTAAGTCTCGTGGTAATGTTGTTAATCCGTATCCGTTAATTGAAAAATATGGCGTTGACGCTGTTAGATATTATTTAGTACGTGAAACAATATTCGGACAAGATGGTACATTTTCACCAGAACAATTCGCGGAACGTATTAATACAGATTTAGCTAATAGTTATGGTAATTTATTAAGTAGAACAATTTCTATGATTAGTAAATACTTTGATGGCGTAATTCCTGAATATAAAGGAAATATAACTGAATTTGATCATTTCATTTTAGAACAAGCTAATGACACTGTTGAACGCTACGAAAAAGCATTTGATACTCTTAAGATTACTGATGCTTTCATTGCAGTTATGGATTTAGTAAATAGAGCTAATAAATACATTGATGAAACAATGCCTTGGGCTTTAGCTAAAGATGAAAGTAAAAAAGAAGAACTTGCTTCAGTTATGTCACATTTAGCTAATGTGCTTTATGTAAGTTCTATTCTCTTACAACCAGTATTAATTCATAGTGCTCCAAAAGCTTTAGAAGCATTAGGTGTAAGTGAAGAATTAAAAGATTATAAAAATGTTAAGGAATTTGGTAAATTAGGTAATACATTAGTTACTAAGATTGATCCATTATTTCCTCGACTAGATGTAGCAAAAGAAGCTGAATATATTAAAGGCTTAATGCAAAATAATAAATAATTATTTAGTCTCACTCTTTTTGGGTGAGACTTTATTTAAGGAGAAGTTATGAAGAAAAAGAAAACATTTGATTTAGGCACAATAACTGGTAAGTGTGTGGATTATACATTTGATGGCAAAGGTATTGTAAAAACAAACACAAAACCTTGTTTTGTTGATGCTTTATTAGTGGGCGAAGAAGCGGATATTAAGCTTAATTATCAAAAGAGCGAAATGTATTTTGGTAAAATTCTTAAACTTCATAATTTGTCTCCTAATCGTATAAAACCAATGTGTCCTGTTTCTACAGCTTGTGGTGGTTGTTGTTTCCAAAATTTAAAATATGAAGAACAATTAAAATTTAAACAAAAGAAAGTAAAAGATGCTTTATATAAAATTGGACATTTAAATGTTAATGTTGAACCCACTATTGGAATGGAAAATCCATATCATTACCGTAATAAAATTCAAATGCCAATTGGCATGAATCAAAAGAAACAAATCATATCAGGATTTTATCGTACTGATTCGCATGAAATTATTCCTATTAATGAATGCTTTATTGAAGATGAACGTGCAAGTAAGATTATTAATACTTTAAAAGCATTAATGAAAAAACATAAAATTTTACCTTATAACGAAGATACGCGTGTTGGTATTATTCGTCATTGTTTAATTCGTACAAGTCATTATTATCCACAAATTATGGTAGTATTAGTTACTAATGCGGATTCATTTCCAGGAAGAAATAATTTAGTAAAAGATTTACACGCAGAATGTAAGGAAATAACCACGATTGTACAAAATATTAATACGCGTGACACTAATGTCATTATGGGTGAAAAAGAAAGAATATTAATGGGTAAAGGATTTATTATTGATGAATTATGTGGAGTTAAATTTCAAATATCTTCCAAATCATTTTATCAAGTTAATCCTACTCAAACAGAAAAATTATATGAAACCGCAATTAAACTAGCTAATGTAACTAAAGATGATGTTGTTTTAGATGCTTATTGTGGTATTGGTACAATTGGATTAATTACTAGTAAATATGCTAAACAAGTAATAGGCGTAGAAATTGTTAAAGACGCAATTAAAGACGCTAATAACAATGCTAGAATTAATAATATTGATAATGTGGAGTTTTATTGTGATGATGCTGGTGACTTTATTATGAATCAATTTAATAAAGGATTTAATTATGATGTTGTTATTATGGATCCTCCACGTAAAGGATCTGATGAAAAATTCTTATCTATTTTATTAAAAACATTACCAAAGCGTGTTGTTTATGTATCATGTGATCCATCAACATTAGCTAGGGATTTGAAATATTTATCTAAATCTTATGATATTAAAAAAGTAGTTCCTGTTGATATGTTCCCTCAAACATATCATGTGGAGACGGTGGCGTTGCTGAGTCGCAAAAATGGCTGAAAAAGGCCAAAAATCGATAAAAATTTAGGGATTTCCTACTTCTCAAAAAAGCGGGAAAGCCTCTTTTTTATTGCAAAAATGGGCTAAGTGGCGGTAAACCGGTAAAAAATAGGGCTTTACTCGTATGGGAGAATAGGTCAACTTCAAAAATGAACACCCAACCTAGGTTTCCAAAAATTGAATATTTATCAAAAATATATTGACGATAATCGCAGCAGTAGGTACAATGTTTGAGAAGTAATTATTTAATAGTAAGTTTAAAAATATAAAACTTGATTATTATTTAGATTGTGAGGTACATATAAATGAAACCTATGAAACCTATTAATTTTATTATTGCAAGTATTTTACTTCCGTTTTCTTTATGCGTTATGTTTATTCCTTCTTTTGCTTCTTTTGTTTCTGTTATTTTCTTTGGACTTCTGGATTTGATTTTAAAAGCTGCTAATATAACAATGGGAGAAGGTGTGAACTTTGTTGTTTATACACAATTAATTGGAGGCTCAATTCTAGCTTCAATTCCTGTTATCATTTGGGGTTATGGATATTCATTTGAACCTAATTTTTATAATAAAAAGTTCTTGGATAAACTTTCTGACTTTCTTGTTGCGACTTGGTGGCTTTGTTTAATTTTAGAAATAGGTGTTCTTGTAATAGTTTATCGTTGGGCATCATCGGTTAATGGCCTTGGTGGAATAACTCCTGTAGAACCAAATGAAGAACTGAGTGGCTTTAAAGCTTTTATGAATAACTTTACTTATATTTATGGCTGGTATATTTTTCCAATTCTATTTCCAGTTTTAGTTTCCTTTTGCTATTGGCTTTCTTTAAAGCCAGAATCTAAAGCAGGAAAAATTTGTGTTTTGTCGATTCTAAGTTTTATTCTTATTGCTGTAATTCCTGGATTATTCTTATTCCTATTAGAATTATTTAGTGGCCTTATTGTTGTTGCTTATATTGGAATAATGATTTTAATTTTTATAGCAATTGTTAATAGTAGTGATGGTAAAGTTCATTTACGTGGATACATTAATAATAATGGAGATATTCATATTGACGAACTTTAAGATTATAAGAATAAATTTTGAATGTCATTTAATTTATACTGTGAATGAAGCCAGGGCTTGAATAAAAGAATGGAAAAACAAGATTTAAAAGAAATTCAAAGAAAGATAGGCTATCAATTTAATAATATTGCATTATTATTTCAAGCATTTACAAGGAAGTCATATTCTAATCAATTTGGTGGAGAAAATAATGAGGTATTAGAATTTTTAGGCGACGAAATTTTGGACTTTTATGTAAAAAAATACATTTTACTAATTCGTTTTGTGCTAATATTTACATTTTACGAAGAAATGTTGTAAGAAAAATAAAAATTGGAACTATTAATTTAATTCCAATATTTTATTAATTGATTCAATTCTAACTACTAAAGTAAATAATTTTGCCGCTAACTTTAATTCATTTAATGAAGGAAAACTAGGTGCTATTCGGATATTATTATCATTTGGATCATGGTGGTAAGGATAGGAACAGCCAGCACTAGTTAATTCTAGACCAACTTTTTTGCATTTATCGATGATTGCACTAGCGCATCCGTTCATAGATGTAAAAGAAATAAAGTATCCGCCATGAGGCTTAGTCCATGTGGCAATATCTAATCCACCCAACTCACTTTTAAATATAGATTCTACTAATTCAAATTTAGGCCTTAATATTTCAGCATGTTTTTGCATTTGTTTTTTTATACCATCAAGATCTTTAAAGAAACGTACATGTCTTAATTGATTTACTTTATCATGACCAATAGTTTGAATAGAAAATTGCTTTTTAATATCTTGCATGTTATTTGTTGATGTTGCAATAGCCGCTATACCACTACCCGGGAAACTGATTTTAGAAGTAGATGTAAATTTATACACTAAATCGGGATTACCGGCTTTTTTGCATTCATCAAGTATTTCTAATAAGAAATCCTGTTTATCTTCATATAAATGATGTACAGAATAAGCATTATCCCAATAAATTCTAAAGTCTTTAGCGGCAGGTTTTAAACGTGCAAAACGTTTAACAACTTCTTCAGAATAAGTGGTGCCATCAGGATTAGAATATTTTGGTACACACCAAATTCCTTTAATAGATGGATCACTAGAGACAAGCTTTTCCACCATATCCATATCAGGACCATCGCTATGCATTGGAATATTAATCATTTCAATACCAAAATATTCGGTAATAGCAAAATGTCGGTCGTATCCTGGTACTGGACATAACCATTTTATTTTGTCTAATTTACACCATGGAGTTGAGCCCATAACACCATGTGTCATACTTCTTGAGATACAATCAAACATAACATTTAATGATGAATTACCAAAAATGATAATATTATCACTTGGCACTTCAATAATCTCACCTAATAGACGTCGGCATTCTGTTATTCCAAATAATACACCATAATTACGGCAATCAAAACCATCTTCACATGTTAAATCATTATGAGAAGAAAGAACATCCATCATACCCATTGATAAGTCTAATTGTTCTTGGCATGGCTTACCTCTTGCCATACTGATATTTAGATTTAAAGATGCATACTTTTTTAATTCTTTTTCAAGTTTTCCTAATTCGATTTTTAGTTCATTTCTGCTTAAATTTTTATATGACTTATTCATAAAATCACCCACTAACACATTTATTATGATTCAAAGATAATATTAATATAAATTAATTGTTTATTTCTTGGTCTTGATATTGAAGACGATAAAGATTGTAATAATATCCATGATTTTTAAGTAATGTTTGATGATTACCTTGCTCAACAATTTTACCATTTTGTAAGCAAATGATATTATCCGCGTGTTGAATTGTGGATAATCGATGGGCAACAATTAACATTGTTCCAATATTCATCATCTTTAATAAAGAATCTTGAATAATTTTTTCCGTTTCAGTATCGATATTAGCGGTGGCTTCATCTAATATTAATATTTGTGGCTTATGCACGACAGTACGAGCAAAACTTAATAATTGTCTTTGTCCACTAGAGAAGTTGCTTCCGCCTTCATTTACTTCGGTATCTAAGCCTGATTCTTGCTTATTAATAAACGAATCAGCGTTAACGTATTTACAAGCTTTTCTAATCGCTTCATCACTAATCTCATCATCTCTTAAACTAATATTAGATTTAATAGTTCCTGAGAACAAGAAGACATCTTGAAGCATTTGTCCAATACCTTTTCTTAGTGATTTAATCTTAATATCTTTGATATCATGTCCATCAATTAAAATTTGTCCTTTTTGAATATCATAATTTCTTACAATTAACTGCAAAATCGTAGTTTTTCCCGCTCCGGTAGCGCCAACAAAGGCGACAACTTGTTTTGGAAGAATATGGAAAGACACGTCTTTTAAAACCCATTCATCTTCTTTATAAGCAAACCAAACATTTTTAAACTCAATATCACCATTAAAATGTTCAATTTCAATAGCGTCTTCTTTATCCCTAAAGTCTGGTTTTGTTTCTAATAAGTTATATAATCTTTCACAAGAAGTAAATGCTTTTTGTAAGGCATTTAATTGATCAGCAAGATTTTGAATAGGGTTAAAGAACTTACTTACTAAAGAGTAGAATATTTGAATAACCCCAATTGTGGATAATCCGATAAAACTTAAAGATACAACACCATATTCTAAACAGAAATAAACACCAAATCCTAACACTAACGCTAAAGCAACGTAATAAACTAAAGTAACAAATGGACGATAAGCAGCGAATATCTTAATATCTGTTTTTCTATTTTTAATAATTTCATCATTTAATCGTTCAAATTCCGTTTCTTTTTGTTCTTCTTGATTAAATATTTGGGTGATTTTCATTCCAGAAATATTTTCATTTAAGAAAGCATTCATTATAGAAAATGAGTGTCTTACTTTACGATAATTTGCTCGAGATTTATTTCTAAATATCCAGCTAGAAATTAATATAATTGGCATAAATGCTACTAAAATCAAAGATACACGCCAGTCGATTGCAAACATTACTACCGTTACGCCAACAAGCATAAGCATGTTTTTTATTAAATTAACAATGGTATTAGTAAATAAATCAGATAATTGGTTAGTATCAGAAGCAACACGTGTTACTAAACTGCCAACTGGAATATCGTTAATTTGGGCAATTGACATATTATCAATATGCTCGAAGACAATCATCCGCATATTATAAATAATTTCTTGCCCAATACGTTGAAGGGCCATCGTGGTAATATAAACAAATACGTTATTCATAACTGTAACTATTAAAGCAGTAATACAAAGTGCAAAAGTCATATACATATCACTTAGCTTTAATAAATTAGGAGTTTCTATAAATTTTTCAGCAATAACACCAAGTTGAGAAGTAATTGTGCCAGGCAAAATAGAAGAAGCTAAATCTAAAGCAATCATTAATAACATTATTAATAAGACACCTACTAGCTTCCAAGCATAAGGTTTAACATATGGCCAAGTCTTTTTAATAATTTCTAAATCTGACATTTTGCGGTCATTTTTTTCATAAATGTGTGCCATATTATTTTTCCTCCATTTCTTTTTCTAAAAGTTGGAGTTCAACCATTCTTGCATATATTTTAGATTTTGCTAAACATTCTTCATGTGTTCCAAAAGCATCAACTTGACCATCACATAAAACTAATATTTTATCTAAGTGTTGGACGGTGGAAACTCTTGAAGCAATGATAAGAGTTGTTTTGCCTTTTCTAATATTTTTAATATTTGATAAAATTGTTTCTTCCGTTTTAACATCAACTGCACTAACGGAGTCATCAAGAATTAATATTTTAGGATCTTTAATAATTGCACGGGATATGGAGATTCTTTGTTTTTGTCCGCCAGAAAGCGAAACGCCCTTTTCACCAATTAATGTATCATATTTATCTTTAAATCCTTCGATATTATCATCGACTGATGAGAATTTAGCGGCTTCTTTAACTTCACTTAGCTCCATATTTTCATTAGAAAATGCGATATTATTTTTAATAGTATCCGAAAATAAGAAGTTATCTTGTGGACAATAACCGATGTTTTCTCTTATCTCTTTAATTGGTAAGTGCATAATATCAATATCATCAATGAATAATGTACCTTCGTTAACATTATATAATCTAAATAACATATTAACTAATGTAGATTTGCCTGATCCAATTTTACCAACTATACCAACAGTTTCCCCAGCATTAATTTTAAGAGAAATATCTTTTAAAATTAAAGTATTAGGATCATCAGGATAAGCAAAGTTAAAATGCTTAAACTCGATTTTTCCTTGATAATCAACGTGAGTTATTATATCCAAATCTTTAATTTCTATTTCTTCATCTAATAAAGCAGAAATACGTTTAAGTGATGCTTTAGCACGCGCGATTAAGTTAATTGTTCCCGCTAGGGCAAATACTGGCCAGATGATGGTGTCCGCTAAGCCGATAAATGTAATTAATTGGCCTACGGAAATACCCACTTTAGGATCTCCTCCGCTTTTAATATGTAGATAAACTAAATATGATCCACCAAGTAATATTAAGCCAAAGACAAAATAAATTAATATTTCAAATACTACATCTAAAATAGCGCTAGTTTTAGCAAATTCAATATTTGTATCTTGATTACTTTTAGCAACTTTAGAAAATTGTTTTAATTCTTTTCTTTCTTTTACAAATGCTTTGATAACACGGATTCCAGTAAAGTTTTCTTGCGCAAAATCAGATAAATCTTCGAATGCTTTTTGCCTTTTACCCCATTTTGCTTCCATAACACGGTCAATGGTTACAGCAAAGACGCATAGAATGACTAAAGGTATAAGTAAGATAAGAGTTAATACCCAATCAATTAAAAACATTCCAACAAGCGAAATAATTAATAAGAATATGCCATCCACTAATTGGACAATACCAAAACCGAATGCTTCTTCAATAGTTTCTAAGTCATTAGAAAAATAAGATAAAATTGCACCTGTTTTATTGGCTTTATAATATCTTTGCGATAGTTCTTCGCATTTTTCAAACATATCTTTTCTTAAATCGGCTTGAACTTTAACTGATTCACCAAATATTAATATTCTCCAGCAATATCTTCCAATAAACATTCCTATACCGATTAAGAAAATTAACAAAATATCTTTAATTAAATTAGCGTAGTTACTTTCAATACCAAATATTGTTCCGGCAAGATTTTTATCGATAACATTATCAGCGATATTACCACTAAGCTTAGGAATAAATACTTGAATAACATCGACAAAAATTAAAAATAATATGCCAAAGAAGAAGTACCAAAAATACTTTTTATAAAATTTATTAACATGTTTTCCGAATACCATTATTCTTGACCTCCTTATTTATATTCTTTTTAATATTAAGACTAATATACTATTAAAATGGTTATTTTGAAAGAAAAATAAATTTTTATTAAAAGAAAGTGCTTAAATATTAAATAATATTTAAAATTATCCTACTAAGCAATTGATAAAAGCGTTACATTATAAATAAAAATAGTTATGCAAAATTATCCCCCATTGAAAAAAATATATAAAAAAATGATGGTAAAATAACTAAAAAAGAAGCAATAGCAAATTGAATTCAATCAGTTTCATTTTCAAAACATATGCATGAAAAATGAATTGATTGTAGAAATAATAAGAAAACAATCTTATTATGGTGGCGAAACATTTATTAAAATAATCAAAAGCTTTCTAAAAAGAAAAGATAAGGATATTAATTTTCTATTTGAATCTGCAAGATTAAGAAAAATTGAGAAGAAGGTTTTTGAAATATTGGAGATAGTTATTTAAATGAGCTTACGTTTCAAGTGCAATTTTTATTAGTTTTTGCACTTGAAATGCATAAAATAATATTGGATGTGCAATTTATGAGCGTTAAATCCAATTATTTTAAAATGAATAAAGAAAATATATAAAGTAATTTGTGAAGTTTCAGCGGTATCGGATTTTGGTGTATCTAAAAGAACTTTAATTTATACTCTTAATAAATTAAAAAAAGAAATGAATATGATTGATACTAATATAGGAAAATTTAGTTATCATAAATTTAATATTAATAAATAACATTATTCGATTATATGCATCAATAAGGTGTCTATTTTCTTTAAATTAGTGGTTTTACCATTAATTTGTTCCGATGTTATGCAAAAAAAATGCACAAAACCGAAAAATGTAATTGATTTATGAATTAAAATAAATAAGTTTGTATAAAAATAAAATATGGTATATAATATTATTAACTCAACAGTTAATAACTCTAGAGTTAATAATGTGAGGTGCTACTATGTTTGTCGGAAGAAAACAAGAATTAGATGAATTAAATAAGAGATTTTTGGGTACAAAAAAAGAATTTGGAGTCATTTATGGACGAAGAAGAATAGGAAAATCTTATTTAATAAATGAATTTTTAAAAGATAAGAAAAGTTTATTTTATCAAGCTAAAGAGGATAGCAAATTTGGTAATTTAAAATCTTTATCTTATGAAATTGATAAGTTAATAGGCTTACCAAATACTTTTGTTTTTGAAAGTTATGAATCTGCGATTGATGCATTAATTGAACATACTAAAGAAGAAAGATTTGTTTTTGCAATCGATGAATATCCTTATATTATTAAACAAGATCCAAGTTTTCCATCTGTTTTACAAAATATTATTGATAAAGCACCTAATAAC
>CAKPJO010000032.1 GCA_934162685.1 uncultured Bacilli bacterium
ATCACAGGATTCAGGATCATAAATAAGATTACCTTTTCGATCAAGATTTGTAACGGCTGTTCCGCCTGGCTTTTGCGACCATGTTCCATCATAATTTTGTCTATACCAGTGATAATCTCGATTTGGAGCTATTACTAGAGCTACCTTATAATATCCTATGTCACAAACATCATATTTACCAATAGATTTAAATGAAAAATTGTAGTTTTGTCCATCAAGCAGTACATATTCATATAGTTTTGAACCAGTTATAGCATTTCTTTTCGATAATATTCTAACATAAATACACCTAAAAATCAAATTTATCTCCAATACATGCAAATAAATGTATAAAAATGAATGTATTTTTTTAGATACATAACTTAATAATGAGAAACTTTATTTATAAAGTTATGTATTTAATTAAAAAAACTAAAATTCATTTTGGTTAGTTATTCTTTAAAATGTTAATGGTAGACTCGATCTGGGTAATGATCCATGTTTCCAAATTGCCATAATTTTTTGTTATGTATTCTTTGATTTCATCAGTCATTTGTGCAAGTGCATCATTTTTAGCTTTGATAAGAGCTGCTTTTTGGCTTTCTTTATCAAAAGTGCCATTTTTCTTCAAAGTTTCGACATAAGTTTGAAATACACTTCTTACAGCATTTGTTACGATGTCAGTTGCGACAGTCAGTTGTTGTTTTGCGTTTTCATCTTTAATCTTTGTATTGAGCCAAGTAATGAGCCTTGCTCCTGCATATGATATGAGTGGCAAAATTACAACCGTTACTACTACAGATATAATATTTAAAATAATTTCGTTCATAAGATAGTTTTTTGCCTTTTTATCTATATGGAGCTTGGATTTTTCTCAAAATTGTCTCAAAATTCAAATCGTGTTAAATCGTGTAAATTTTTAGCACCCCTACTCAAATCGTGTAGAATTTTAGCACCCTTGAGGTTAAATCGTGTAAAAGCAAAATAAAAAGCTGTCAATAGAGCCTCTAAACGAAGCATACTAACAGCCTGTAAAGCAAATAAAATTCAATTTTCAAAGCAAAATATTGCATTTTAAGCATAAATTCTGCTGTTTTTGCAACAAAAAAGCCTGATAGCATTGTATCAGACCTATTCTACTATTATGGGGCGGACAATCAGAATCGAACTGACGAATGTCTGGTTCACAGCCAGATGTGTTAACCACTTCACCATGTCCGCCATGCATAGATTATTCTACACGTAATATTAGCAAAAGTAAAGCATTTTTTGCTTAGTCAAGAAACATTTTACGCATTTTATTAATTTTTGCATCAGTTAAACCGATTTTACTATATAAAAAATTATGCATACTACCATATTCTTTATCAATTAAGTCATAAATATTTTCTAAATATTCTCTTTTAATGCCAAATAATGCTTTTACAACTTGATCAATTAAAGGATAATCATAGTCTTTTTTAATATCCGCAATCATCTTATTAACATCATTTTTTGTATATTCATTAGTTAATAAATAATCTTGAATGATTGTTTCTTTATCAACACCTAAGCATTCTAGTACTAAGAAAGTTGCAAATCCTGCACGATCTTTACCAGCCGTACAATGCCATAAACTTGCGCCATTTTCGTTTTCAATTAATAAATCAATAAATTTGGCATATTGATTTAAAGCATAATCACTATTAATAATGCTTTCATAAATATCTTCCATATATTTTTCAGCACGTTTAACATCATTAGCCATATCTAAGACAATCATTTTTACAGTATCATTATCCGATTTCTTATCACGGGTAATTCCTTTAGTAATTTCTTTCATAATTGGATTAAAAACATATTTAACGCCTGGCATTTTTGGATCTGGTTTTTCTTCTTTTTCCGCACTAGAACGGAAATCCACCACTAAAGAAAGATTATATTCATTTACTAATGTATCTTTATCTTTCGCACTTGCAAAGAAAAGCTGACCACTTCTAATAAGCTTGTGTGGTTTAATTCTATGCCCATCTTTAGTAATCATTCCGCCTAAATCGCGGGTATTAATAAGGTTATCTAATTCAATTCTTGCCATTTTTTCTCCTACTTAATTAAATTTTTAATTTAAAATATTTCTTTTCACTACCTACTTTAAATCCATCATGATTAATTTCATAAGTGAATTTAAATAGATTATCTTTTACATCTTCTCTATTATTAAATTTATCTATTATATAACAAACTTTTGAAGCATCTACTTTAGCATTTTCATATAAATCAAAAAACGATTCAAAACGCATATTTCCATTTGTGGCGTTAAGCCATTTTTCATGCTTTTCATTAAAAATATCATATTTAACTAATTTTTTAACACTTAATGGATCACTCATAGCGTTTAATGGAGTATTATGAGCAAAAGCTATAAATAATACTTTTTTAATCTTTAATGGTGACGCTAAAAAAGAATAAACAAAACGCATATCTTTAACACCATTATAATAACTTAATTCATCAATGTATTTATTATTAAATAAATCAAGCGCTAAATATTTAAACATCTTAGATACAATCTTTAATTCTTTATCATTACAGTTAAGCATAGCTTTTTTACTTAATTTTAAATTATGTTTTTTCATTTCTAAAGCATCTAAATATGATTCAAATGTCGCATGTTTTAATCCATATTTTTTAGCTTCTTTAGGGTCATTTGAAAAACCTGAAGAATAAAATATATATGGATGGGCATTACAATCCAAACAATAATGGAACATAAATCCTTTAATAAATGCTAATAAAATTTCTTTATGTTTTTGATGACGTTTAACATATTCAAACATGTAGTTATAAATAACACTTGGATCAATATGATGTAAAAATGTTCCAAATGCTTGTACTTCTTTTTTGTTTTGTCTTTTAGAAAAAGAAAATCCATAAAAGAAGAACGGATCAGGTCCTTGTCCCGCTAAAGAGATAAGGTCATGATATTTATCATCTTTACTTATTAAATCATTTACAAATATATAATGCGTTGCAATTGCAGGCATATTAGTCATCTCCTATATCAAAATTTTCAAATCCACTTTTCTTATCATCAAGTGGCTTATGAGTATTCTTAATAAATATAAATACAATTAATGCTAAAATCATAAATCCAGTTGCGTAAGCAAATAAGCTTTCATATCCTAAAGCATCCATTAAAAAACCAACACAAATTGGGGTAATAGATTGAGCTAGCATTGATGATGTGTAATATAAACCAGTATATTTACCAACACTATTTTTGTCTGACATCTCCACAACCATTGGATAAGAAGAAATATTAATAAATGCCCAACCAACACCAGAAATAACAAATAGTAAAATATAAACAATTAAATTAGTTTTTAAACTTGTTTGTGAACAAATAAAACATCCGCCTAAGCTAATAATCATTAATCCTAAGCCTAAAACGATAGACCATTTTCTTCCTATTTTAGAAACTAATTTTCCTGCTGGAATAAATGTAATAAGTGACGCTACTGTTAAGGCAACTGTCGCAATAGATACCGAGCCCTTATTCATTACTTCAATACCATACGTTGACCAGAATGTTTCAACAGCGTTAAAAGCCATATACCATAAGAATATTGAAGCAATTAATAATACAAGATTAGTTTTATCTTGTTTTGTTAGTTTATGGTCTATCTTACTAGCGGCTTCTGTTTCCGCTAATTGTTCACCTAACTCCATATCAGATTTCATTTCTTCTACTACTTTATTTTCTTTAATCTTAACAATTAGAATTATTAAAGATACAAGCATCAAAACTGACGTAAAAGCAAAAGGAATAATAAATAAGTATGGATTAGGAATTTCTGTCTCAATAGTTGGCATTTTAAATAAAGATATCATTTGAATAGCGCCAGCAAAAATTGCTCCGATATAACCAACAAAGTTAATAATTCCATTCGCAGTTGCTCTAAGTGGCTTAGGTGTAACATCTGGCATTAACGACACAGCAGGATTTCTAAACATTTGCATAAATATAAGTACTAATCCCATTGTAACAATAACACCAACCAAAGAATTTTTAGCAAAAAAGAACGGGATAAGCGGGAACAAAATCATTGATACAACAGTTCCTATAATAATAAATGGCATTCTTCGACCATACTTTGAATGTGTCTTATCTGATAAGTTACCAAATAATGGTAATAAGAATAGCGCAAGAACATTATCCATAGCCATAATTATTCCGATAAGATAGTTATAATCTTTATCGCCATAAGTATTTTTTAGTAAACGTGCTAAAAACAAAGGACAATAATAATTATACATTTGCCATAGCATTAAAATTGTAAAGAATGTTAAGCCAATTATAAATGTTCTTTTATAATTTAGTTTTAATTTTTTCTCTTCCATATAATTATACCTCCTAATGAGTTTATCACAAATGTTATAACTAAGCCATCAAATATATGTAAAAATGAAAAAGTAATTTTATAAATCCATCTTTACCAATAAAAGAAAAGCACCTAATTATTACATTTTTATAACATTATTATTCAAATACTGATATTTTCTTCTTCCTTTTAAGCATTTTTTCATTAGTAGTTATGAATGCTTTCTTTTTACATTTTATTAACTTTTTTCGGCCTTCTTCATTTCTTGTATAAAAAATTTCAAATTTGCCTATTCGTCCTAATAAATTATTTTTAAACGCTTCTACCATCTCTTTTTTTTGACCTAATATTGATGGACAAGCAAAAGAATTTTGATAATCTAGGTAATTGTATTTTTCAAAAATTAAAATATAACGTGGATTATCAATAGGTGAGAAGAATTCATTAATCGCTTGATTAAAAATATTTTGTTCTAAATTAGTGGCATTTTTCAAATGTATTCCAATAAAAATATCATTACCAGTCGTTTTCACACTTGCCCTATAACTAATCAAATCTGCTTCTTGTAAAGTTTTAAGTAATGCTTTAGAAATATGAACCATATTCTTTTTGGGAGATGAGTGAGAAATTAAATAACGAATTAATTTTATAAACAAAAAACCAAATATTCCAAACAAAATTATCATCAACAAAAGAACAAATAAAATTCTATAATAGTTGCCATCATAATGTTTAGAGGAAGTAAGAAGACTTGTAAATATGTTTATAATTCCAGCACTTAATGACGACTCAAGTGCAATGTATAAAGCAATACCAACATAACTTAAATAGTTAAATGGTTTAATTATTTGAGTAATCGGAACATCAATTTCATCAACTAATTTAAAATTTTTAGCTAATGATTTTTCCCAATTACTTTTAAAATAATCTCTTTGTTTAGATAATTCTAACATTTGCTCATTAATTCTTTTGACACCATCTTTATTAAAAGGTGGTTTAATTATTGTTAATCGATCAATTCCACTTTCTATCTCACCAGTTTCATAATTTGGCCCGACAAAGCAATCGAATCTTCTTACCAGTGTGTCATAATCTAATGATGTTATTTCATTGTAATTCAATTGGCTTTTTATATATGTTGATTTTATTATGTTATTTTCAAATATGTACTCTGGTTCTATTGTCGCTAGATGCCAAATATTAGCAACTTTGTTAGGATTACTACTATCTTTTCTTATTGCTCTACCGCGCATTTGATTAGAAAGCATAAAACTTCCTACAAAACTAGCAAGAATTAATGTGTTAATACAAGGAGAATCCCAGCCTTCACCTAATAAAGATTTTGTTCCAATTATAATATTGATTATTCCTTTCTTAAATAATTTTGAAATAATATCCACTTTTTCCTTATTCTTGATTTTAGAAAAATTAAATTCCGAATAACCGCTATCTTTAATTTGATTAACTTTTGTTTCATAATCATTTAAATATTCTTTGCAATATGTTGGCAAAATAACTAAATTACCAGACAAAACACCCATCTTATAATTAGAGTTTGATTTAGCAAGTGATTCAAAAATTGTAACAACACTAATATTCATCGGCTGATTATTTGTAAAAACTACATTTAAATTATCTTTTTTTATATAATCTGTAAGAATTAGTAACCTTAAATCATCTCCAAGATTATCGCTTTCATGCTTAGTTATTTCAACTATACTATTAAGTTTGCCTAATGAACATATTAAGCTGCGTTTAGAACTCTCTTTTAACGAAAAATTTATTAATCCTTTTTCTAATACTGCATATTTTTTTAAAATCTTAAGTATTGTGGATTTTTCTTCTTCATCCAAAATATCAGCATTTAATAAATATTGATATGCTATTTCATAATAAGATATATTCGGTTCTGGAAGTGAATGATTTATCGTTAATTTATTAATCATTTTCTTATTTAATTCATAGTTTAATGATTTTAAAATAATCAAATTTGCAATAATTGTTTTAACATTTTCATATAAAGTATCATCTTCAGTTTCATAAAGCATATTAATATAATTATTCACTTTATCGTATATTTTTAAATGCCGTAGTTCATTTATGGCTTTCAAAACGTTCTCTTTATATTCTTTAAATATCGCAGTTTCTTCCTTTGTTGGGTAATTAAAATATATAAAATCTTGGTGTGGACATAATGTTTGTTCTTTTACAAGCTCCGGAACGAATATTTCTTCATCAATTGGCCCACATACTTTTTCATACCTATCCCATTCTGCTTTCTTAGCATCATATGGTGGTGTTGCAGTTAAGGCAATTATTTTAATGTCATTGCCTAATTTTTCAATAAATTTTTCAAGTGATTTTTGCCATTCGTTTTGTAAATGATGTGCTTCATCTAAACAAATTGTTTTAACATTGTGTCTTTTTATTAGTTCAAAAATATCAAGATTACTATAATCTATTACTTCACCATCTTCTTCTACACTAATTTTGTTCATAATTGAATGAAGAGCTTGGTAAGTTATAGAATTAATCAAAGTGATTTCATGCAAATCATATGAAAAATAATCATCTATATTTTCATTAGAAGGCAAAAAACACTCTCTAAAACGATCGCCCCATTGATATTTAATGGTGGTGGTTGGTGATAAAATTATTGTCGGTGTGTTCAATTTACGTATTAATTCTAATCCTAAAATGGTCTTACCACTTCCAGGAGCGGCAACTATATGTATTTTACCATTCAAAAGATATTTATCCGCATTGTTTAATACTCTAGCTTGGTAATCTCTAAATTTTCCTTTAAATTTAACATTTTCAAAATTTTTCATATCAACATTATATCATTTTTTCAAAATAAAAAAACCCCTGATTATCAAATCAGAGATTCAATAGATAAGTTAATTACTTAATAGCCCAAAGACCATGTAAATTGCAATAGCTAATTGCGTTAATAACTTCATCGCCATCAACAAGAGCAAACTCTACAACTGGTTCTTGACCTGGATGTAATTCACGACGTTGATTACCAAATTTAGTTTGCAAGATAACCCAACCAATATAATGATTATCAAGCATTGGATGAGTTACTTCACCAACACTAACACGTACAAGGTTACCAACTCTTGTTACAACTGGAATATGTTTTTCTTGAGCAGCTTCTGTTGTATTAGGTTTAATTTCAGCAAATCCTTCAACATTAGTTAAATCGATTTCATCACTTGCAACTGCTAAAACTTTGCCACATTTTTTACATTCAAAGAACTTCATATTAATAGTTTTCTTTTCTAACTTCAAAATATGATTGAGGGTGTCCACATACTGGGCAAACAAGAGGTGCTTTCTTGCCAATAACTAAGTGGCCACAGTTACGGCATTCCCACATTGTTTCTTCAGATTTTTCAAATACTGCTTTCATCTCAACATTATTTAAAAGTTTTAAATATCTTTCTTCATGAGCTTTTTCAATTTTACCAACTGCTCTAAATTTCATTGCAATTGCTTTAAATCCTTCTTCTTCCGCAACTTTAGCGAACTCTTCATACATATCGGTCCACTCATAGTTTTCTCCACTAGCAGCAGCCTTTAAGTTTTCAGCAGTATTTCCGATTCCACCTAATTCTTTAAACCACATTTTAGCGTGCTCTTTTTCGTTATTAGCGGTTTCTTCAAAAATAGCAGCGATTTGTTCATAACCTTCTTTTCTTGCAACACTAGCAAAGTAAGTATATTTATTTCTTGCTTGTGATTCTCCTGCAAATGCTGCTTGTAAGTTTTTTTCTGTTTTTGATCCTTTTAGTTCCATATTTAATTTCCTTTCTTTTGTTTGCAATTATCACAAATATAGTGAATAGCTAAGTCGTAATATAAGACATCAACATCACTATGACTTTTAATATCATCTAGATAGTCAGGTAAGTCAATATCATCTACTAAGCCACACAAATCACATACTTTATGATGATGCGGAGTTAACGTATGATCAAAGTGATCTGGTTGATCTACAATTTTAACTCTTAGAATTTTTCCTTCATCTACTAAAGAATTAAGATTATTGTAAATAGTGGCAAAAGTGATTCCTGGCATCATTTTTTGAGCAATATCATAAATCTCTTTTGCTGTCATATGAGCCATATTGTTTTGAACTATATCAAGAATTAATCGCCTTTGCTTCGTCATATAATCTCCTTTTTTAGAATCATTCTAAAATTCTATTTTTATTATAACAAATTAAAAAATGTTTGCAATACCCTTTTTTAGTTTTCTTCTTTTATTGGTAAATATACATGACTTTTATAATTATTTTCATTAAGAACTTCTTTATTCCAAAATTTCATTGCTTCTTCGTAAAAGTAGTCAGCATTTTCATTAACACTTAATCCCTCTTTAGGACGAATTACATGTGAAAAAGTAAGATTCATTCTTGGCTTCATCCATTTAAATAAAGGTTTTCTAAAAGTTTCCGCACAAACCACAATTGGTTTATTATTCATTGCAGCATATTTAAAAGATGTTTTTTCAAATTTTCTTAAACCAGTATAATAAGGCCATAGTGTACCTTCTGGATAAATAGAAATCATAGCCCCTTTATTAACTAATTCTTTCATTGCTTTATTAAAACCACGAATATTAGTCATGTTATTAGGTAAAGGTAAACATCCTAACATCATGACTAAAGTTCCTATAACCGGAATATTTACAGGATCAGCATGTGATAAAACATATGTTCGACGTGGAAAGCCTGCAAATATATGCGATAAAAAAGCATCATAATAATGACAGTGATTAGAATAAAAGAATACCCCTTCTTTTTTATTTAATTCTTTGCGTAAATACTTTTTATTTTTGACTTTAACGCCTAAAACAATTTTACTAACTACCCACAATATTGGAAAAGCGATAATATAATAAACAATAAAACTAAAAAAACGATAAAATATATTATGGTGAATATATTTAAAATTATCTTTTAATGGTTTAGAATTATGGGCAATTGTACCAAAGTCATCTTGCATATCTTCATGATAATAATATGTTTTCTTTTTCATTAAGCTATTAATCCTTTATCTTTTAGTTCACTAAATATAATGTCGGCAATTTGCATAGAACCATTCTTTTCACGATTAACATTTTTCTTAATATTTTGCTTAAGTGCTTGTAAATATTCTGGATGTTCATATAAATATGTAATTGTGCGATACATATGAGAAACATTATAGCAAGTCACGCCACAGTTTAAATCTTCACAGAATAGTTTTGCAGATGCTTTTTCAATATTATGAGCATAATAATCTACCACAACCGGAGTTCCCATATATAACGAATCAAGCACCGCATTAGGTCCAGATTTAGTAATAAACACATCACTAGCGCCATAATATTCATAAGCAAGTGGAGTAAAACGTAAAGGCACTAAAGTTATATTAGCAGGCACTTTGCTTTTCTTTTTATCAAAATATTGATATACTTTTTCGTTTTTGCCAGCAAGTATTAAAATAGTAATTGGAAATTTAATGTTTTTAATCAAATTATTGCAAGCTCGTTTTGCTTTACCTTGGGCATAAGCACCATCGGCAATAATAACCGTAAATTTATCAAGTGGTAAATTGTATTTTTTACGATACTCTTCTTTTGTTCCCGTAGCATTAACTACTTCATTACGTGCAGTAAAAAACACGCGGCGCAACTGCTCATATTTAAATCTTCTCTTTTTAATTGATTCATTACAAGCTGCATCATTATTGTTAATAAATATGTCACTACGATTGTCCCACCATACGTGGACATTATAATCTGGGTTAGAAGTAATAACAGTTAAATTGGGCATATAACGTTTCTTTAATTCTAGAGCGGCAAATGTAATGAAATAATGTGTAGAAATAATAACATCTGGATTATGTGCGCGCATTGCATCAATTGTAGCATCAGTATATTTTTTAAAAATTGTACGGTGTGTAAAGCGCATAAATGTTTGTTTGCCCATTAAATCCAAGAACCAGAATATGCCAATACCAAATGCTTTATCCTTATTAGTTTTTTTTGTACAACCGGACAAGAACTTTTCAAAATCCGCGGTAGCCTTATTACCTTCATCCATAATATATGATTCAATAATATCTAATTTATCACTATATTTTGCTTTTAAACTATCCGCAATGGCTTTCATTGACATTATATGTCCCATTCCAGATTCTATATATGTTAATAATACACGAGGTTTGTTCATTTAAAAATCCAACTTTCTTTTGTATTTGACTTATTATAGCAAATTTCAAATAGCGTAAACAACTATTCCTAAGCAAATAGAAATAACAATCAACAAAATTGCCGATATTGTCTTTTTTCTTATTTTCTTATACAAAAACATTATAAGCGCTAAAACAAGGCAAATGATTAACGGATTAATAAAATCATCAAAATTAAATGCAAAATTCTCATTAATCACAAAATTAGGAACAAAAATTTTAAATAATGTGAATAAACCAGTCACTAGGATTAAACCGATAATAACAGGATTTATTCCTTTTAAAATAGATTTAACATATTTATTATCCATTATCTTTTTAAATATAATCGCAATTAATAAAATGATAATAAATGATGGCAATATCACACCTAATGTAGCTACAAGCGCACCTAAAAATCCCATCTGTGAAGTACCAACAAATGTGGCTAAATTAACCGCGATTGGTCCTGGTGTAGATTCTGCAATACCAACAATATCAATGACTTCTTCGGCAGTTAGCCAGCCATTTTTAGTGACTTCTTCTTGAATAAGAGGAATCATGGCGTATCCACCACCAAAAGTAAATAAACCTATTTTAAAAAAAGCAAAAAACAATTTAATTAGTACTTCCATTATTTTTATCCTCGTTTCGTTTAGATTTTTGAATAATAAAAGTAACTAATCCGATTAACCCACCAATAAGAATTAAATAAATTGAAGAGAAATTAATACTAAAAATATCAATAAGTAGCATACCTATAAAAGTAAAAGAAAAAATAATAATACTAATAACATCTTTACTCATCTTTTTTAGCAATTTAATTCCTGCACTTATAATTAATATAGCTACAGCACACTTAATGCCCATGAAAGCATGTTGCACAATTGTATATTCCATTAAAGACGAAAAAACACTAGCAATAACAAAAATTATTGCTAGTGATGGAATTGTAACTCCTAATGTCGATACAATTGCACCTAACACTCCTAAAACTTTGTAACCTGTATATGTAGCAATATTTATAGCAATTGGACCAGGTGTTGATTCAGCTATTGCTACCATATCAACTAATTCTTCTTCTTTAATCCAACCTTTTTTATTTATTACTTCATCTTCTAATAAAGCCACCATGGCGTATCCACCGCCAAAGGTGAATAAACCAATTTTCATAAATGTTAGAAATAAAATTAAATAGTTTTTAAGAGTTTTATTCATAACTATTTAGTTAAGAAAGCAATGTAACTTAAGTAAGCTTCGTAAACGTCAGCTTTAGATGTAATTTCCATTGGTGCGTGCATATTTAATACACCAACGCCAGCATCCATTACATGCATATTGTAGTTTCCTAAAATATAAGCGATAGTTCCGCCGCCACCTTGATCAACACGACCAAGTTCTGCAGTTTGGTAATGAATATTTTCTTCATCTAATACTTTTCTTACCCAAGCAATGAATTCTGGGTTAGTATCATTACATCCACTCTTACCACGAGCGCCAGTATATTTATTAAAAACAACACCTTGTCCTAAATAAGCAGAGTTTTTAGTTTCATTAACGCTAGGATATAATGGATCAACGCCGGCAGAAACATCACTAGATAACATAAATGAATTTTCAATAGCCATACGGATATCTAAGAAACTATTAGAGCCCATTTTATTTAATAAACGAGCAATAGTATTTTCAAAGAATAATGATTGAGCACCAGTTGCACCAACTGAACCAATTTCTTCTTTATCTACTAAGATACAGCAAGAAGTGAATTCTGGATTTTCAACATCTAAAATAGCTTTTAAAGAAGTATAAGCACAGACTCTATCGTCTTGACCAT
>CAKPJO010000033.1 GCA_934162685.1 uncultured Bacilli bacterium
ACCATATTCAGCACGTAAGACTGTATTACAGAAACCTTGTCCTCCTGTCCATTTAGCACCAATTCTATTCAGACCGGTCATTACACCTAATACGGTATTTGGTGTGAATTCACGGTCAATAGCAATAGATACTTCTAATGCACGGGAATAAATTTCACGAATTGATTGTTCATTTGCCCAAACATTTAAGCCCGCTCTATGGGTTTCTTGATCATTTAATACAGCATGTTTCATTAAAACGAATACACCTAATTTATGTAAGCCAACTGCTTCATAACCAGCAGCAACACCAGTTAAGAAACCATCTTCACTATAATATTCAAATGTTCTGCCACAATAAGCACCACGGTGAATATTTACGCCTAATCCATAGATACCATTATAACCAGCCCAAATAGCTTCTTCACCTGTTTGTTCTCCTAATCTTTCAATTAAGTCAATGTTATAAGTAGCACCAACTAATCCATTACAAGCAAATATTTCAGGATTTTGACTTGCGTTTTTAGGATCTTTTTCTTCTGCGAATCCTCTAAAACCGCTTTGGCTTGGTAAATCACGATAATTTCTATTGTGATTTGGAGCAAGAGCACCATTTTGTTGAGAGGTACTTGGTGCTGCAATAGATTCAACTGCTTTTGTATAACGTAAACCATCTTGTAAGAAAGAAGCCGTTTCTTCATAAGTCATACGATTTAATAATGTATCCCACATAGGGTCGTTATAGTCTTTACCACGTAGACTAATTAATTTAATTTCACTAAATGTATCTCCATTTTCAACAAATCCTACTTCTCCATAAGTTGGATAAGGAATCTTATCTTTTTTTACATCCGGATTTGCTTGAGCAGCTTTTAATTTTGAATTAGCGGTCAAGCTAATTCTCTTACCATATGTGTCACTCCAATTATTTCTAGAAAGATATACTTGTTCTTCTTCGGTTTCTGAGAAGATTTTAGCTTTTTTAAAATCAACATCATCGAATTGATTAGTAATTTTATCAACACCATAATTAGCAACTTGTCCTTCATATTCTGGAGTAAAGTTAGCATTTTCTTCTTCGATAAATTCATTAGTAGAATATTTTTTATTATCATAGGCAATATACTTACCATAAACTAAATCTTTATTACCGGAATCTCTACTAGCATTAACGTACATCTTGCTTTCTTCAATTGCAACACCTTTACTCTTTTTATATTGTAAGATGTTATTAATAGCATCATGAGCATCTTTAGCAGCAGTGATTAAATATTCATCCTTAGTATTAGATGAACCAATTACATATGTTTTTTCAATCTTTGCATCATAAGAAGCAAAATATTTTTCTTCAACTGTAGTTTTTGCAGTAACAGTTTGTCCTGCTGGAACATCAACTTTAACAAATCCCACTAATTCAACACTTGGTTTCTCAATACCATTTGTTATATCAAGAGCAGTGTATGGTTTTTGAACATAAATTTGCACTACTTCTTTGCCATCTATAGTAGATGTGTTTTTTACATCAAAAGATACTTCATAAGTGTCATTTTCATTGTTTCTTGCAACTTTCATATTACTATATTCAAATGTTGAATATGTTAAGCCATAACCAAATGGATAAGTAACAACATCACTATAAACAAAATCACCAACATTAGCGCGATTTGTTACAGCATCCTCATATCTTGTTTCCGTATATTTATAGCCATTATAAATACCTTCTTGATAAACTGTGTAATATTTATGGTTTTGATATCCCATTGTAGAGAAATAACCATTCATTAATTGATCATCAGCATCACCATACTTAATGCTTCCAAAATTGAAATACACTGGATTATATTTACTTTCTTCAAAGAATGTATCGGTTGTTCTTCCAGAAGGATTATAATCACCCACTAATAACTTACCAATCGCATTAGCGCCATTACTACCTGGTAAACCAACCCACATACAAGCATCAATGTCATATGCTGGATCTTCTAAGAAATCACATTGTAAGGCACTTGCTGTATTCATTAAAACAACAATGCTATCAATTTTTCCTTGGCTCTTTAATTCTCTTAAACCTAATAAAACTGATTCTTCATTTTCTGATAATTCTAAACTATCACCAACACTCATTGCTGGATTGTTATGATTCTTTTTACTAACAATTACTCTAGTACCATCTCCACCATCCATGGTTGTATCCATATATAAATCTTCAGCTTCTCCAGCAGTTCTAGCAATTACCATAATTGCTGATTTAACTTCATTAGTTTTTTCTATTGGTAACGCACTCCAGTTAGCGTCATTAACAACAAATTGAGTTTCTTGCCCACTAGCAGCAGCAAATTTTGAAGCACTACCGCCACTAACGAAAGATGAGGCATCTGCAGTCTTATAATAATTGTAAACTGTCTCATTTACGTTTAATCCGGCATTTTTAATACCTTCAGTAATTGTTACTTTCTTATTTGTTGCATTTGATCCACTAGATCCCTGACCAGTAAGAACAGTATAATGTGATGCAAATCCAAATACCGAAACTTGATCACCTTTATTTAAAGGTAAAACATTTCTATCATTTTTTAATAAAACTGCACCTTCAGAAACTGTTTCTTCAATAATTTTCAAACTTGCTTCTTGTACTTCAGACATTTTGTTAAATTTTGTGTTGAAATAAGTACTACCTTTTGATCCTTCACCAACTTGAGTCTCAATACCTAAAGCTCCATTAATAATTCCTGCGTTACCAAGTAAAATAGGTCCAGCTGTTGCTATTAATCCATACATTACAAAAGAAACATGGAATAGGATTTTGCTTGTGAGCAATAATTTACTTTTTTTCTTTGCCATTGTCTTTACCTTCCTTTTTACTTAGATTCAATCGATTTCTTATTTTGTGGCATATACATTGCAATACTTGCGACAATAAAAATAACAAGCATTAATATCGCACTAAACAAGAAATTAAAATCCAAACTAAATATTTTAGTTAATGATATACCATCAAAAAATTGTGTGGAAAGGAAGTCAATCATTCCATCAGTGCTAGCAAAAGCACAGAATGATAAGAAACTAAATACCATCAATGATACTTGTGATAATAAAGCCGTTTGTTTAAAAATTGAAAGAACGATATACAATACTATTCCTAAAACCACAAATAATATCACATTAGAATTAAATAATGTTTTATCAATTCCTAAATAAACAACTAATAAAGCAATCATTAATATAAAAGCGGCTAAACCAACATAGAAGCCAAAGCGTTTTGTAGTAAAATTTTCTTTAATATTTAGCCATAATTTATTGAAAAAATTTGTCATACTATTTAACCTCGCCTTCTATTACGCTCATAGCGCCTAAAATATTTGCATTATCTGATGCCACTATTTCTAATGCATCTAAATTATGTGGATTAGATAAGTTATAAGATAATACAATTTTATTAACGCCACGTTGTAATTTAATATCTTTTAAATTAATGGTATATGGAGTGAAATATCCATCACCAGCTGGCACTTCATGATTTGTTAATATTAAATTACCATTAACCATCATCTTATAGCCATCATCAAATTTGGCCACTTTATTTCTTTGACAAATCATAAGATTTAAATCAACTGTAGTAGTTGTGCTACTTACAAAATTAAATTCAACTTTCATACCAGAAGAAATGTTTCTTAAAGCTGCAGCACCGCTACAATCTTGTCCCTTGATATCTGTTCCTTTGTTAGATAAGTAAGGTTTTTCTGCAGTTGGTTTTGTTTCTTTATCTTCTTGAGTTAATAAATTACCATTAGCATCATATAAATCAGCGTTTTCTGCTTCCATTAAAATAGTAGAAGAAAGTTTTGATTCATCAATCGCGCCATATACATTGACTGGTAAATCACATTTTAGTTCACGATATACTCTACTTACTACTGATATACTTTTAACATCAGTGGTCATAGTAATTGAAGAAGCATCTTGATAATACTCTCCTTGACCATTTACCATAAATCCATACTCACTAGCTGGCAAATTTTTTATATTAACTAACTTTTCAATTAAAGGATCTTTTGCAATAAGGCGAATACTTGTTTTTTCTTTATCAAAAATAAATTTATCACCTGTAATGTAAGAGTCATTGTAACTAGCTTCATTAATTTTAAGTAATCCTTTTACTTCCTCTTCTTGATTATTTGTTTTAAATTCATCTCCACCAAAAATCGCACCAATTATACTTCCCACAAATCCAAGAGAAAGTAAGCATATAATCGTTATTTTTATTGGCTTTTGATATTGTTTTATAATGTCTTTATTTGAAACATCCATTTAATAGCCTCCCAAAGTGTAAGTGCTTTACTACAAATGATTCTACAATTATAGACTGTTTTTTGGAATTGCAATTATTACACTAGAACATTGCATAATAATTAGTTTTATTATATTTGATAGTTATTTTGCGCACTAAAAAAAAGCTTTGACGAAATAGTGATATGCTTTGTATTAATCAAAAAGTATACTTTATTATTTAAATATAAAAAACGAAAATAAAATTCGGCAAAAGAAAAAACAAGCACCTATTATTAGAAGAAATGTCTAATAATTCTGAGTGCTTGCCTTTTGATTGATTAATAAAATTATTTATTTATATAATTATCAAATTTAATGATTTTATTAGATTTTCCTACAACCATAATGACATCATTTGGTAGAACTTTATCTTGGCCTTTAGGAATAAAGAAAGATTTGCTACGAATAACGCCAACAATATTAACATCAAATTTATTACGAACATCTAATTCAATTAAAGATTGTTCTTTAAAATTATTAGGAATTGCTATTTGCACTACTCCATATTCTTTATCAACTTGGTAATAATCAAGAATAGAATCCGATACTACTTTTTTGGCTAATTCAATACCAGCATCTTCTTCTGGAACAATAACCACATCTGCGCCAATACGCTTTAAAAGATTTTCATATTTTGTTTCGTCAATTCTTACAGTAACTTTTTTAACACCCAATTCTTTTAAATTCATTGTTGTTAATATAGTGGCTTCTAAGTTATTGCCGATTGCTACAATGGCATGATCAATTTTAGAGACATTCAATTCTTCTAAAACATTTTTATTTGTGCAATCACAACAAAAACATTGTTCTACTTCTCCTTTAATTAAATCAACTCTTTTTTCATCAACATCAACCGCGATTAACTGATTAGTTTGCTTTGCTAATTGATTTACAACTGATAAACCAAATCTTCCTAATCCAATAACAATAAAACTCTTTTTCATATTTATCACCTATCCTACTGTAATATTTCCTTCAACAAATTTAATATTCTTTTCTACAATTGCTTCTTTTCTATTGTTCCAAAAAGAAAGCAATGTTAATGGTCCTAATCTTCCAATATACATAGTTATAATAATTAGTATTTTGCTTGCTACATGTAAACTACTAGTAATACCAGTTGATAATCCCACAGTGGCAAATGCTGATACAGTTTCAAGCGTAATTGCATCTAAACTTATTCCTGATTTAACACCATTTTCAATTACACCAATTGCGGCTACTATGATGAAAATATAAAGCAACTCACTAACAAATAATATCAATACTTTAGAAATAATAGTATTTGGTATTTTTCTTTTAAACGCATGAATTGATGTACCCTTAATAAATGAAATAACTGTTACTAATAAAACAAATAATGATGTTGTTTTAAATCCTCCACCAGTTGAACAAGGTGAAGCACCCACAAACATCAAAATAAGCATTACGATATAAGCGCCACTATTAGAAGGTAGCGTTGAAGCATCAAGCGTTAAGAATCCAGCAGTTCTAGCCGTAACACTTTGGAAGAATGCTTGTAACCAAGTAATTGGTTCATCATTTAAAGTATAAAATAACTTAAATAATATCGCTCCGCCAAATATCAAACTAGCGGTCATAACAAGTACAACTTTAGTATGCAATTCAAATTTGCGCCATTTTTTCTTTTTTAATATATCAGTTAAAACAATAAAACCAATTCCGCCTAATACAATTAAAATCATAGTTGTTAAGTTAATACCAATATCATCTTTATATGCCATTAATGAAGTAACTGATGGGTCAGTTAATATATCAAATCCAGCGTTATTAAATGCTGATACAGCATGAAATAATCCATATTCTAATGATGTTCCAACTGAAAAATGATATTTACATAAAAATATCAAAAAATAAGATAAAGCACCCACTAACTGAATGGAAAATGCAATAACAACAATCTTTTTTACTAAAGCATACAATCCTTTAAAACTTTCTTGATTTAACGCTTCTTTCATTAAATTCATTTGTGAAATATTCTCTTTTCCACCAATTAAAGCAAAAACAAATGAAATTAAAGTTAAGAAAGATAATCCACCTATTTCAATTAATACCGCTAATACTATTCTTCCAAATAAAGATAATGTCGTACCAACATGAATAGTAGAAAGACCTGTTACACATGTTGCAGATGTTGCTACAAATAAAGCATCAACAAATCCTAAACCACTATGATTAATTGTTGCAAAAGGTAACATTAAAAGAATTGTGCCTATTAAAATCACACATAAAAAAGATAATATGATTAGAAATTGTGGTTTTATAGCACTTTTTTTCATCTTTCATCGCTTCCTTAAGTAAGATAAATTATATATTTTAATGCTAACAAAAGCAATAATATACATTTTTGTTTCCTAACATTACTACTAGTTAGTATTGCATAGTAAATTTAATTAAAATCAAAACAAGTATAATTCTATATGTGTAGAAAAAATGCTCAATGAGTCGGACCTGAGCATCTATGATACAATTCTATGGTCACATATGTTGTATCATATGAACTATTCTAACACTTAAAGTCATTTAAATTAAGTCTTCTTTTAATTCGTTAACATAGAAAGCAAAATAGTAATAAGGAATTATTAATATTTTATTTTGTTCATCATATCCATAATTATTTAATGAAACTTTAATAACCATATCTTTTTTATTATGCATTCTAAATTCTTCAATAGAATTTAAAGAGCCGCTTTTTTTCTTGGCGTCTATCGGCACTATAGTACCATTTATATCAATCATAAATTCTAATTCACTATTACGTTTACCTTTCCAATAAAACAAGCCAAAATCTCTTGCTACTAATTCTATTGAGACATAGTTCTCATAATATATTCCTGATAAGACATTAGTTTTATTAATTACAAAATTTTTAGCATTTAATCCACTTTGATAAGTAAATAATCCCATATCCGATAAATATAATCTATATAAAGATTCTTCACTTTCAATAAGCGGAGATGTCACACGTTCTTTAAGTAAAAAAGATCTATTAACAACATTCGCGGTAACAAGCCATTCAATAGGTGTGATTAAATCCCTATTCTTTAATTTTTCGTCTATCAATGTGCATTTAAAATTCTTATTTTTTTTATTTAATTGTGCATAAATATTCCTAAATATTAATCTACTTCTTAATATCGATTCACTACTTGCTTGATATAAATCCATATCATTTAAATAATTTGTATAAATATCTTTTAATTTTTTAGATACTTTTTGATACGCTAAGGCCTTATTATCTTTATATTTTATAAATGTATCAACAGCTTCAGGCATACCACCTACAAATAAATATTCATTAAAAAGATCAATTAAATCATTATGAATTTCAGTATTAAAAACTTTTTTTTCATTATATCCATTTTTTAAAAAATCATATGTGTTTTTCTTATAATTATATAGAAATTCATCAAATGTCATTGGATATATTATCAATTGATTAATTTTACCAACTGGGAATAAAAAGCTTTTATCAGCGAATCCGCCTCTTTTATGAGCATATCTGTTTATTCTTATTCTTACAAGTGACCCTGAAACAATTAAAGGAATGTCACGCCTTTGTTCACAAAAATGCTTCATCATTTTAATAATTGGCAAACACTCTTGTGCTTCATCAATTATAAGTAAATGATTTTTATCTAAAATGAAATCATAATGAACTTGTATGTAATCAATTACTTTATTTAAATTGTCATTTTTAAATACATACTCTACAAAATCACTATCATCTGAGCAGTCAATTCTTAGATACGAATTTTTATAGTAAGTGTTTGCAAAAATATCTTTTATTAAATATGTTTTACCAACTTGCCTTGCGCCTAATACCAATAGCGGCTTTCGATCAACATCATTATTCCAGTCGGCCAAATCTTTTAAATATTTTCTATCCATATCATCACCATATTTTGTACCTTTCCACATATAAATTTATATCATAATTTGTACCTTTTTGCAAGTTATAGTTCTTCATAATTTGTACCTTTTTGCATATTTACATCGCTCATATTTTGCACCTTTTTGCGCATACATATACGATATTAATTTAATATTGATTTACTTGGTCATTTATTGGGTCATTTATTGGGTCATTTATTGGGTCATTTATTTATGTAGCAAAATTTTTCTAAAACTTTTTAAATTTCAAAAATTAATTTTGTAAAAAAAACTTATTTAAAAAGTTTTAAACTTGTTGTTTATTTGTGTATCAAAAGAAATAATTAAAATTGTATTGCTATTCATAATTATCGCTTTATTCAGCAATTTTACTGAACTAAAGCTTATCTTTTAGCTTATTATTCTCAAAAGTACAATTTCGACATCTCTTAATTCATCATCATTTACTACGTCATTTACTATACAACAAATTTTTTAAACAAATAAATATATTTAAAAAATTTAAAGTTGTTTATTTAACATTAAAAATGGACTAAACACGACATCAAAAAAGTCCCCCAATGACCAAGTGACTCGTAAACTTATATCATTCTTTTAACTTTTTTTCTTTTTTATTATATACTTCAGGAAAGAAAATTCTAATACACCAATCTACTGCAGCTAATAAAGCAACAACATTAACAATTACTAATGCAGGTACCCACCAAACGAATACATCTTTTGATTTAGCACTATTAATCAATGAATCAACATCTAATCCTTTGGCGGTTGCTTAATATTTATTTATTTCTTCCTTACTAGGTAAGCTATCAATCGCTCCAACTTTTAATGTTGTTAATGCTCCAGAAATATTAGCAAACTTAAATATCTTGTCTAACAATTCTTTATTCCATTCATTACTATTAATACCATCTAAATTCATTAATATTGCTGCAAAAAAAGCATCACCAGCACCAGTTGTATCAATAGGGTTTACTTTTATTGAAGGTATTTTATTTGTTAAATTTTTATAAATGTATTTACTACCTTTATCACCTAAAGATACACAAACTAATGCATTTTGTGATAAATTTTTCACATATGTTTTACCAAATATATTTACTTCTTCTTCAGAAAATTTAACAATATCCACATATTTTAATATAGTTTTATATCTATCAAGTGCCTCTTCTTCGTTTTTAAAAATATCCGTTCTAAAATTAACATCAAAACTAATATATTTTCCTAATTCCTTTGCCCTTTCCATTTCTTTTTGTGCAAATTTAAATCCCTCTTCTTCTGATAGCATTAAACTTCCAAAATGAATAATATTAGCATTTTTTAAATCCACTTCTTTTATTGGCTTTAAATGATAATCAGCGGTATGTTTTCTATAAAAGCAAAAATTTCTTTCGCCATTCTCATCAATATCCACAAACGCTAAAGTTGTATTGTGTTTTAAGTCTATATTAAGATATACCTTCCTTATATTTTGTCTACTAGAAAAATCTATAAGAAAACTGCCCATTAAATCATTTCCTACTGCTCCATTAAATATGGATTTTCCACCAAATTTTGCAATTGCCGAGCAAACATTGAAAGGCGCTCCACCAGCATGGCGGTCATATTGTAATATACCATCATTCATTCTTCCAACCATATCTACAAGTATTTCACCAGTACAAATTATCATAAGTTTTCCTCCAGCAATTCATACATTAATAATATAAAATAATGTCAAAAAACGCTAGTAAAATAAAATAGAGCACGCGGCTCTATTTTATGTTTATTTTGCTGTGTAACCAAATCTAGCTCTTCCTTGAATTGAACATCTAACACTAACAATATTTTTTCTTTCACTAGTTTTAGTTTCATAATCTTGTTTTGTATATATAACTTTTACTTTGGAAAATTCACGATAAATAAAGTTTTGAAGAATTGTACAATAATTATTAAATCCGTCTGTGCTTTTATTATCTTGTGATTTTTTAATTTGCTCAAATTGTTCATTTCGTTTTTTCTTTAATTTATTTAAGTTTCTACTAGCTAAATATCCAAATATGTTTCCATTATTTTTAGCAACTTCCCAAGCAATGTTACTAAATATTTCATCGCTTCTTTCTAAACCTGCTTCATCTAGAACAAGCGAACTTTTATTACTAAAGCTACGATAATCTTTAGTATTTAATAATGTGATTTTAATAACTAATTCATATGCATCTTGATTGCCGTCCATAGGATTGCATTCATAATTTATTTTAAAATTTGGTGATTGTTCATATGGTTCAGCATAATCATAAAGTTCTAGTTGTTTGATAGCCTTATTTTGTGGGCTTCTAATTTCTTGCACTAATTCCCCAACAAATTGTCCTGGTTCATAGGTTCCACCAAATCTAAGTGAATTAGCCATGCGTTTATATCTTTGATACTTTTCTTCTATTTCTCTTCTTTTTGCTAATTCTAATTGTTTCATTCGTTCATCAGTAATTCTCTTTTTTGTTTCAATATAATGTTTGAGATTACCTGGTGTATACATAATATCAGGAATATAGTATCCAAGTGGTAAAAGTAGTAAAACAATGAAAAATATACCACTAAACACAGATGAGCCATAAATTGCACCTTGGAAAATTGCGAATAGTAAAAATAGAACAAAGAAATAAATAATAAAATTAAAATAATGTAATATTTGAATAATTTTAAATTTAGGCTTTAAAGTTTTTCCATCTACTGATGAATTAATTCTTCCATAAAGCGCATCAGTAGCTATTTCCCATGACATACCAAGTCTAGTACTAATTAATCCATAATACATAGTAAAGCACGAAATATCACTTAACATCACATAAGTATGATCATAAGCACCTTCTGTTGGTCTATTTACACCATAAGCAAAAAACATTAAAACTGTTGCTCCCGCAATCCAAAGTGCGTTATAAACAAAAAGTTTGGCAGCATTTGAATCTTTTGGTGTACTCCATTTTGAAAACCAACCATTAAGTACTACCAAAATAAGTAATGGTATAGCGCCAAATAGTGCTTCCCATCTACCTTCAGTGTGAGCAAGACCAATAATGTATGCCACAAAGCAAGCAATAATCATTATACCATCCCATACAAGAGGATAAGGTATTTCTTTAAAAAAATCTTTAACCTTTTCAAACCAATCCATATTTTTAACTCCTTTAAAAAATGCTTATCAATAGTATAGTTCTAATTAATTTATTTCTCAACACGTTTTTGAACATTGTTTATATTTTGTTGTTTTTATTAGATTTTTGTAATTTAGTATACGAAAATCAATGTTTTCATTACTATATTATTAATGTGTGGAAAAGTATTATCTAAATTAATATATTGCATTTATGTGCATTGCACATAAAATGTAAATGAGGTGATTTTATGAAAAATTCTACTACTAATATCACTATTAGGATTGATAAGGAATTAAAAAAGCAAGCAGAAACATTATTTTCTGAATTAGGGATGAACATTTCTACTGCTTTTAATGTTTTTATTCGTCAATCAATTCGTGAAGGAGGTATACCTTTTATGATTAATAAAGAACACCCAAACAAAGAAACAATAGCCGCGATTAAAGAGGCAGAAAGAATTTCTAATGACTCCTCGGTTAAATGTTTTAATAATACTGAAGATTTATTGAATGAATTAAAAAAGTAGTTATATTTAATTTTTCAAAAAAAGAGCTGCAAATCTTAAGTGAAAGGCAGTTCTTTTTTAATTAGCATTTTAAATTCTATAATACTTTATCCACACTAGCGGAATAAATATTATCAATTGATTGTCCAATTGTTTTATTAAATTCTTCTTCAGA
>CAKPJO010000034.1 GCA_934162685.1 uncultured Bacilli bacterium
GATTTATAAAGCTAAGAATGTTACTATTGAGTCAGTTGAAACTAAACATATCTCTAATAGCCGTAGTTATTTTGTTTATTCTCCTTTAGAAAAATTCTTTTATTCTGGTGATACTTGCTTGTTAAATCAAAAAGCAAAAGAAATGCTTTTTGCTAATAAATTAGACAATATTTATCATGAAGTTAACGATAAAGACTCTAACTTTCATATTGGATTAAATACAATATGCAAAGAAATACCACTTGAATATCGTAATAGAGTATTTCTAATGCATTTTGATGGCGATTTGTTAATAAAAAAATGCATTGATGAAGGGTTTAACATAGCAAGAGCAATTTAATTGTTATCTCGTTTTGAATAATATTTTGAGATTAGCACCATAGTTGTGCTTTTTTCTTTTGTTTAAAGACTAATAATGGTATAATATATTGCTTACAAGGAGACTTGATATTATGAAAGATTTTTGGTTAGAAATAAAGCATGTTTGTAAACAAACTGGTGCAAGATATGGAATACTTCATACTCCACATGGCGATGTTGAAGTACCAATGTTTATGCCTGTTGGAACATTAGCAACTGTAAAAGCTTTATCCCCTGAAGAAGTTAAGGCTTGTGGGGCGGGAGTGATTTTAGCTAATACTTATCACCTTTCTTTAAGACCTGGTGCAGATATTGTTGAAAAAGCGGGTGGCTTACATAAATTTATGAATTATGATGGACCAATGCTTACTGATTCTGGCGGTTTCCAAGTTTTCTCTTTGGCGGAACGTCGTAAAATAACCGAAGAAGGAGTAACATTTAAAAACCATTTAAACGGGGCAAAATTATTCTTTTCTCCAGAAATTGCTATTGATATTGAGCAAAAATTAGGTGCAGATATTGCCATGTCTTTTGATGAATGTCCACCATATCCAGTTAGTTATGAATATATGAAAAACTCTGTTGAGCGTACTTTAAGATGGGCGAAAAGAGGTAAAGATGCACATACAAGAGAAGATCAAGCTTTATTTGGTATTGTTCAAGGTGGAGAATTCGCAGATTTACGTAAAATGTGCGCGGAAGAACTAACAAAAATGGATTTTGATGGCTATTCCATTGGCGGAACATCAATTGGCGAACCAAAAGATGTTATGTTTAAAATGGTGGAATATTCTGTTCCTTATTTACCAAAAGATAAACCTAGATATTTAATGGGTGTTGGTTCAATCGATTATATTTTAGAAGGAATAGCTATGGGCGTAGATATGTTTGACTGCGTTTTGCCTACCCGAATTGCCCGCCATGGTGCTTTAATGACTTCTAAGGGCCGTGTCAATATCCGTGATTTAAAATATGCAGAAGATTTCACACCGCTTGATGATGAATGTGATTGTTATTGCTGCAAAAATTATACTAAAGCATATTTAAGACATTTATATAAATGTGATGAAACATTTGGAAAAAGACTTCTTTCCATTCATAATATTAGATTTTTAATTCACATGATGGAAGAAGCACGTAAGGCAATTCAAGAAGACCGCTTTGGTGATTTTAAAGATGAATTTATAAAAAAATATGGAGATAAGAGGGGATTTTAATGGATATTAGTTTATTTGATTTTGATTTGCCAGAAGAGTTAATTGCGCAATCGCCAGCAAAAAAGCGCGATGAATCTCGTTTAATGGTTATTAATAAAGATACAAAAACTTATGAACATAAGCATTTTTATGATATTGTTGATTACTTACATGCAGGTGATGTTTTAGTTAGAAATAACACTAAAGTTATACCTGCTAGATTATTAGGCGAAAAAGAAAAAACTCATGCTCATGTTGAATTATTATTATTAAAACAATTAGAAAACGATAACTGGGAATGCTTAGTTGGTAATGCTAAAACAGTTAAAGTCGGCACTATCGTGTCTTTTGGAAACGGCGAATTAAAAGCAGAATGTTTAGAAATTAAAGAAGAAGGCATTCGTATTATGCACATGATTTATGAGGGTGTATTTTATGAAGTACTTGATAAATTAGGCAAAATGCCTTTGCCTCCATATATTCGTAAACAATGTGATGATAATTCGCGTTATCAAACTGTCTATGCCAAAGTAGAAGGAAGTGCAGCTGCTCCAACCGCAGGATTCCATTTTACGGAAGAATTATTTGAAAAATTAAAACAAAAAGGTGTTATTGTTGTAGATGTTACTTTACATATTGGCTTAGGAACGTTTAGACCTGTAAAAGTAAATGATGTTTTAGAACACCATATGCATTCCGAATATTATGTTATGAGCCAAGAAACCGCAGATATATTAAATAAAGCAAAAAAAGAACATCGCCGAATTATTTCAATTGGTACAACTTCAACACGTGTTTTAGAATCTGTTATGCAAGAATATGGAACTTTTAAAGCATGCTCTGGCAATACATCAATATTTATTTATCCAGGATATAAGTATTTAGCGATTGATGGATTAATCACTAATTTCCATTTACCTAAATCAACTTTAATTATGCTTGTATCCGCTCTTGCGGGACGCGAATTTATTTTAGAATGTTATAAAGAAGCTGTTAAAGAAAAATATCGTTTCTTCTCTTTTGGAGATGCAATGTTTATTTATGGAAAAGAAAATTAATTATTATTTAGAATCGCTTAAAGAAATAGAAGCATTAAATGGTAAACGTCCAACATTACTTTTACATGCTTGCTGTGGACCTTGTCTTACTTTTCCAATTAAATTTTTAAGTCAATATTTTGATGTTACTGTCTTTTATAATAACTCAAATATTTATCCTGAAAGTGAATATCAAAGAAGAAAAGATGAACTTAAAAAATTTTTAGAATATTTCTATAAAGATTATAACGTGCGCGTAGAAGTGATTGAAACGCCTTATGATAATGATACGTATAACAAAGACTTAGAACCATACAAAGATCAACCAGAAGGATTAGAACGCTGTAAGATTTGCTATACCAAAAGAATGGATGAAGCGTTTAAGTACGCTAACGAACATAAGTTTGATTATTTTACAACAGTTATGACTATATCTAGACAAAAGAATAGCCAAATTTTAAATGCTATTGGTAAAGAATTAGAGAAAAAATATGACTATACAAAATATTTTTATTCTGATTTTAAGAAAAACAAAGGCATAGATGAAGCACGTGAAATGCGTATTAAATATAATCTTTATCAACAACTTTATTGCGGTTGTAAATATACTTACCACAAGCAATTTTTAGTAAAAAATCATCAAAAAGAAGAACAAAAATAAAGATTAAGCGAGTTAAAAACTTGCTTTTTTTGTGCTTTGAATTTTATTAAAAACATAAATATTTTTTTAAAAAACCTAAAAAAGTTGTTCTAAAAATCAGCCTTATATTATAAATATAATATTTATTCATTAAATAGTAAAAAAATGCTTGACTATACAATGCGTTTTTGATAAACTTTCAATGTTTGATGCTTGCGATGAAGTGCAAGGTTGCTGATACGCCGAAGGCTGTTGTCATGAATGAGGCGTTCGGGGAATTTACACGGAGCAACGTCTAAGCCTGATTTAGACAAAGGAGGAATTATTCATGGCTAAAAGTAAAAAGATTAGAGTCCGCTTACAAGCTTATGATCACAAATTAGTCGATGTTTCAGTCGAAAAGATCATTGATGCGGCAACTAAATCTGGGGCCATGGTTGTAGGTCCTATTCCACTACCAACGGAAAAACAAGTTTATACAATCTTAAGAGCTGTTCACAAATATAAAGATGCTCGTGAACAATTTGAAATTAGAACTCACAAGAGACTAATTGATATTGTTAACCCAACTAAGGAAACAGTAGATGCATTACGCAGATTATCCTTACCAAGCGGTGTCAATATCGATATCAAGTTATAAGGAGGTAAAACATCGTGAAACAAATAGTAGGACGTAAAATGGGTATGACTCAAGTCTTCGCTACTGATGGAACAATGTATCCAGTTACAGTTATCGAAGTTTTACCAAATGTCGTAACTCAAAAGAAAACCATTGAAAAAGATGGTTATGAAGCTATCCAAGTTGGCTACGAAGAAAAGAAAGAAAATCGTGCTAACAAAGCTGAAAAGGGTATCTTCGCTAAAGCAAACACCACACCTAAGTACGAATTAAGAGAACTTAAGGGTGATGAAATGGCTAAATACAACGTTGGTGATTCAATCACTGTTGATATTTTCCAAGCTGGTGACGTAATTGACGTTACTGGTACAAGCAAAGGTAAAGGTTTCTCTGGTGCTATTAAACGTTATGGCTACACAATCGGACCTAAAGGACATGGATCTGGCTATCACAGAGGCTCAGGATCTTATGCAACAATCGGTAGAACAAACAACCGTATTCATCCTGGTAAGAAATCTGCTGGTCATCACGGTAACAAAACCGCAACTATCTTAAATTTAGTTGTTGTTGCAGTTGATGCATCAAAGAATGCTCTCTTAGTAAAAGGTGCAATTCCTGGACCTACAAAATCAATCGTTACAGTAAGAAGTGCTGTTAAAGCTCAAAAAGGCGCAAAAGTTATTAAGACTTTAGTAAACAACACTACTGCTGCAGCAGAATAGTGAGGTATAACTATGGCAGAGAAAGTAAAGAACGTTAAGGTTCCAGTCGTATCTATGACTGGCGAAAATGTTTCAAATATGTTACTTAAAGGTGAAGTATTTAACATTGAACCTAATAAATCAGTTATGTTTGATGCTGTTCAAGTTTATCAAGCTAACAAACGTCAAGCTACTGCAAAAACTAAAGTTCGTTCTGAAGTTAGCGGCGGCGGTAAAAAACCATGGAAACAAAAAGGTACAGGTCGTGCTCGTGCAGGATCTAGCCGTTCCCCAATCTGGGTTGGCGGTGGTACCGTATTTGGACCAGATGGAAGACAAAACTACTCATTATCAATGAATAAAGCAGCTCATAACTTAGCTCTTCGTTCAGCTTTATCTTTAAAAGTAAAAGAAAAAGCAGTTGTTGTATTTGATAAATTAGATTTAGCAGATGCAAAAACAAAAAATATGGTTAGTGTTTTAAAAGCAGTTAACGCTGGTAAGAAAGTCCTAATCGTATTAGATGAAGAAAATGAAAATGTTATTAAGGCTGCAAGAAATATTCCTGGTACAATGATTGTTCCAACTGATAATGTTTGTGTTTATGACTTATTAAATGTTGATACTGTCGTTGCAACAAAGGCAGCTATCAAAGCAGTTGAGGAGGCACTTAAATAATGGCAAAGAAAACTCAAGAAGCCGCAGAAAAGCGCTTCACAAAACCAACTCCAAAACAAGTTGATGTCATTGTTCGTCCAGTTATCACTGAAAAATCAATGGCTATGGCTCAAAACCAAAATAAAATTGTTGTTGAAGTATTAAAGTCAGCTAATCGTGCTGAAATCAAAATGGCTTTCGAATCAGTATTCCAAGTCAAAGTAAAAGAAGTCAACATTATTAACGTTGATGCAAAAGCAGCTAAAAGAGGCACACGTTATCCTGGTATGATTCCTGGATACAAAAAAGCAATTGTTACACTTGCTGATGGTGAAGCCTTAGATTTATTCAAAGAATAGTCCTTTATATATAAGGATATAGAAAAATTTAAATATAGGAGAAAGATATTATGTCAATTAGAACATACAAACCGACGACTCCAAGCCGTCGCCAAATGACAAACTCGACATTTGAAGAAATTACAACAAGTACTCCTGAAAAAAGTTTATTAGTTAGCATTAAGAAAACTGGTGGTCGTAATAACAATGGCCGCATCACAACTCGCCATATTGGTGGAGGAAATAAACGTAAGTACCGTCTTGTTGACTTCAAGAGAGTTAAAGATGGAATCTCTGCAACAGTTGCTACTGTTGAATACGATCCAAATAGAAATGCAAATATTTGCTTAATCAACTACGTTGATGGTACAAAGTCTTACATCATTGCTCCAAAAGGAATCAAAGTTGGAGACAAAGTAGTATCTGGCGAAGCAGTTGATATTAAAGTTGGTAATGCCATGAACATTGGTAATATCCCTGAAGGTACCTTAGTTCATAACGTTGAACTTTATCCTGGCAAAGGCGGTCAATTATGCCGTGCTGCTGGTACAAGTGCTCAAGTTCTTGGTAAAGAAGGAAAATATGTTATTATCCGTTTAGCAAGTTCTGAAGTTCGTAAAGTATTAAATACTTGCCGCGCTACAGTTGGTGAAGTTGGTAATGAAGATTGGAACTTAGTCAACTTAGGTAAAGCTGGTAAAAATCGTTGGTACGGTGTCCGTCCAACAGTTCGTGGTTCTGTAATGAACCCATGTGATCACCCACATGGTGGTGGTGAAGGTAAATGTCCTGTCGGACGTGATGCACCTCGTACACCTTGGGGTAAGAGAGCTCTTGGTGTCAAGACAAGAAACACAAAGAAAGCATCTAACCGTTTAATCGTTAGAAGAAGAGACCGTTAATAGGCAAAGGAGGAAATGAAACATGGCTCGTAGTTTGAAAAAAGGCGCATTCTGTGATGAACACTTAATGAAAAAAGTTGAAGCACTAAATGCTGCAAACAAAAAAGAAATTATTAAAACTTGGTCAAGAAGATCAGTTATTTATCCACAATTCGTTGAACATACCTTTGCAGTTTACAATGGTCACGAACATATTACTGTTTATGTAACAGAAGATATGGTCGGTCATAAATTAGGTGAATTCGCACCTACTCGTACCTACAAAGGTCATACCGGACATACTGCAGAAGATAAAGCTGCAAATGCCGCTAAGTAAGGAGTGTTAAAATATGAAAGCAACAGAAGCAAAAGCAACAGTTACATCAGTAAGAGTCACTCCTAGAAAGTGCCGCTTAGTTATCGATTTAGTTCGTGGAAAAGATGTTAAGGTTGCATTAGGAATCTTAGCTAATACTAATAAATCTGCTACACCAATCGTAGACAAATTAATTAGATCAGCTGCCGCAAATGCTATCAACAACCACGAAATGGATGAAGATAAATTATACGTCGCTGAAATTTATGCAAATGATGGTCCACGCATGAAGAGATACTTACCTCGTGCTAAAGGATCAGCATCTGGCTTAGTAAAAAGAACTGCCCACATTACCGTTGTGGTCAAAGAAAGATAGGAGGAAGCAATTTTATGGGTCAAAAAGTTAATCCAAATGGTATGCGTTTTGGTGTCAATCGTGATTGGCATTCAAGATGGTATGCAAATAACCAAGATTTCGCAACCTTCTTAAACGAAGATATTAAAATCCGTGAATTCTTATCTAAAGCTCTTAAAGATGCTTTAGTATCTCACATTGATATTGAAAGACAAAAAACCGAAACTAATAACTATATTAAAATTATGGTTCACGTCGCTCGTGTTGGCGTCGCACTCGGTCAAAATGGTGACAATATTAACGCTGTCAAAAAACAATTAAGCAAGATTTTAAAGAAACAAAAATTCAGCTTAGAAGTTGTTGACGTTAAAGAACCAAATCTTGATGCAAATATTGTTGCTCAAACAATCGCACGTAAATTAGAAGAACGTGCTTCATTCAGAACTGCTCAAAAAATGGCAATTAGAGATGTTCGTAAAGCTGGCGCAAAAGGCTGTAGAACAGTTGTCTCTGGTCGTTTAGGCGGAGCTGATATTGCTCGTAGCGAAGGTTATAAAGAAGGTATCATCCCTCTACATACACTTCGTTCTGATATTGACTATGCGTTAGCAGAAGCTGCAACTACCTATGGTCGTTTAGGCGTCAAAGTCTGGATCTGCCGTGGTGAAGTTCGTCCTGTTAAAAACGTAGTTAAGAAAGGAGAATAATTCACATGTTACAACCAAAGAGAGTTAAGTATAGAAGACCTCATAGTTTAAAATATGAAGGAAAATCTAAAGCTGGTAATGAAGTATCATTTGGTGAATTCGGTCTCCAAGCTACTTCGGGAAATTACATTACCGCTCGCCAAATTGAAGCTGCCCGTGTTGTATTATCAAGATACACAAAAAGAGGCGGTCAAGTTTGGATTCGTATATTCCCACAAATGGCAAAAACAAAGAAACCTGCCGAAGTTCGTATGGGTTCTGGTAAAGGTAGCCCAGAGTCATGGGTTGCAGTTGTTAAAACTGGCCGTGTCATGTTTGAAATTGGTGGAGTTGGAGAAGCAAATGCTCGTGAAGCACTTCGCTTGGCAGCTTACAAATTACCAATTAGAACTCGTGTCATAGCAAAAGAAGGAAAGGGTGAATAAACATGAAATTAAGCGAAATTAGAGAGTTAAGCACTTCTGAACTTAATGAAAAAGTTTATCAATTGAAGGAAGAGTTATTCAACTTACGCCGTAAACAAGCTGTTGGACAACTTGAAAAACCTATGCAATTGAATTATATCCGTAAGGATATTGCCCGTATCAATACCGTTCTTAGAGAACGTGAATTGGGAATTAAATAGGAGGACTGAAACATGGAAGAAAGAAATACCCGCCGTGTTATTCAAGGCGTAGTTACATCTGACAAAATGGACAAAACAATTACTGTTTTAGTCGAAACTCACAAAAGACATCCAAAGTATGGTAAGAGAGTTAAATACGCTAAGAAATATTTAGCACACGATGAAAACAATGTTGCAAAAATCGGTGATGTTGTTACTATCATGGAAACTCGTCCTTTATCAGCTAGAAAACGTTATCGTTTAGTTGCTGTCGTAAACACAGAAAACGAAAAATAGGAGGAAGATAAAATATGATACAAACAGAAACAAATCTTGTTGTAGCAGATAATACTGGTGCAAAATCAGTTCGTGTCTTCCACTTATTCGGTGGTTCTCACCGTAAAAGTTCTGGCGTTGGAGACATTGTCTTATGCTCAGTAAAAGATGCTATTCCAAACGGAAAAGTTAAAAAAGGTGACATCGTTAAAGGTGTTATCGTTAGAACTAAAAAGGCTTATAACAGACCTGATGGTTCAACCATTAGATTTGATGACAATGCAATTGTCTTAATCAATGATGATGGTACTCCACGTGGCACACGTGTCTTTGGACCTGTTGCTCGTGAACTTCGTGATAAGGGCGATAAATTTATGAAGATCGTTTCCTTAGCTATCGAAGTCTTATAATAGGAGGTAGCCAAAATGAAAATCAAAAAAGGTGATAAAGTCATCGTTATCGCTGGCGCTGACAAAGGTAAAACAGGCGTTGTTCAAAAAGCATATCCTCGTTTAGACCGTGTCGTTGTTGAAGGCGTTAATGTTCACAAAAAACATAAAAAACCTACACAAACTAACCCAGAGGGAAGTATTGTTGATATCTATGCTCCTATTCATGTTAGTAATGTAGCACTTGTAGATCCAAAAACAAAGAAAGCAACACGTGTTGGCTATGAAGTTGTTAAGGGCGAAAAAGTCCGTGTAACAAAAGCTAGCAAGAGCGTTGTTAAATAGGAGGTTAGAGTATTATGAATAGATTAAAAGAAAAATACACTACCCAAATCGTACCTGCATTAATGGAAAAATATCACTATGCTTCTGTTATGCAAGTTCCACACATCGAAAAAATCGTTATTAACATCGGTGTTGGCGATGCAACTTCTAATGCTAAATTATTAGATGATTCAGTTGCAGAATTAGCTCAAATCACAGGACAAAAACCTGTTATTACAAGAGCAAAGAAATCAATCGCTTCTTTCAAATTACGTGAAGGACAAGCAATTGGTTGTAAGGTTACTTTAAGAGGAGAAAGAATGTATGAATTCCTTGATAAGTTAATCTCTATCTCATTACCACGTGTTAGAGACTTCCGTGGTATTAGCAAAAATGCTTTTGATGGCCGTGGTAATTACACATTAGGCGTCAAAGAACAATTAATTTTCCCAGAAATTAGTTATGAAAAAGTCACTAAAGTACGTGGTATGGATATTGTTGTTGTAACAACAGCAAATACTGATGAAGAAGCATTCACATTGCTTGAATTAATCGGTATGCCATTCCATAAATAAGAAGGAGGACATCTAAATGGCAAAAACATCTATTAAGGTTCGTTGTGCACGACCACAAAAATATGCAGTTAGAGAATACACACGTTGCGAACGTTGTGGACGTCCTCACGCAGTAATTCGTAAATTCAAATTATGCCGTATCTGCCTTCGTGAATTAGCTTATAAAGGCGAAATTCCAGGTATGAAAAAGGCAAGCTGGTAAGCAAAGGAGGAAAATGAGTTATGATGACAGATCCTATTGCAGATATGCTTACAAGAATTCGTAACGCAAATGTGATGCGTCATGAATCAGTTACAATGCCAAGTTCAAATATGAAAGTACATATCGTTGAAATCTTAAAAGAAGAAGGTTTCATTAACGATTTTATCGTTCTTGGTGATGTAAAAAAAGAATTAACTATTACTTTAAAATACGTTGGTGGAGAACGTGTTATCTCTGGTTTAAAGAAAATCTCTAAACCTGGATTACGTGTTAATGTCCCTGCTGACAAACTTCCACGTGTATTAAGAGGATTAGGTATTGCTATTATATCTACTTCTCAAGGTTTAATGAGTGATAAGAAAGCCCGTGCTCTTGGCATCGGCGGCGAAGTTATCGCTTATGTTTGGTAGGAGGTAACAGTATGTCACGTATTGGTCATAAAGTTATTGAAATACCTGCAGGTGTTACTGTTGATTTCGATGGTAACCATGTAACAGTTAAAGGACCTAAAGGAACTTTAACAAATACCTTTAATCCACATATTACATATAAAGTTGAAGGAAATACTATTACTTGTGTTCGTCCAGATGATACAATTGCTATGAAGACTATCCATGGTACAACAAGAGCATTACTTCACAATATGGTAGTCGGTGTTTCTGAAGGATTTAAGAAAAAATTAGAAATCGTCGGTATCGGTTATCGTGCTGCTATGAGAGGAGAAAACTTAGTATTAAATATTGGTTATTCTCACGAAGTAGTTATCACACCTGATGCAGGCGCAAAAATTTCTACACCATCTGCTACAGAAGTAGTTGTTGAAGGTGCAGATCGTCAAGCAGTTGGACAAACTGCTGCAAGAATTCGTGCAGTTCGTGAACCTGAACCTTATAAAGGAAAAGGTATTAAATATTCTGATGAGTTTATTCTTCGTAAAGAAGGAAAACGTGCTGGTAAGAAATAGTCGGTAAGGAGGAAATGAAACATGATTAATAAAGAATCAAGACAAGTAGTTCGTGCAAGACGTCATGAACGTGTTCGTGCTAAAATTAGCGGAACAGCTGAAACACCTCGTTTAAGTATTTATCGTGCAAATGCTAACATTCATGCTCAAATTATCGACGATGTTAAAGGCGTAACTTTAGTAAGCTCATCATCAGTTGCTCTTAAATTAGCAAATGGTGGTAATATTGAAGCCGCTCAAGCCGTTGGTAAGGACATCGGTGAAAAAGCCGTTGCCTTAGGTATAAAGAAAGTAGTATTTGATCGTTCTGGTTATGTTTACCATGGACGTGTCAAAGCTGTTGCAGAAGCCGCTCGTGAAGCTGGCTTAGAATTCTAGGAGGAAAGAAAATGGCAGAAGAAAAAGTAACACCAGTTGAAGAAACTGTGGTAGAAAATACTGAAAATACTGATTCAGAAAAAGCTCCTAGAGCTGATCGTCGTCCTCGTGGTGATCGTAAAGATCGCCGTGATGGTGGCCGTAGAGGCGACCGTAGAGATCGTCGTGAAAAACCTGAAAAGGAATTCAATGAACGCGTAGTTGCAATTAACCGTGTTAGCAAAACTGTAAAAGGCGGACGCCGTATGAGATTTGCTGCACTTATGGTTATCGGTGATGGCAAAGGCCGTTTTGGTTATGGTACTGGAAAGGCTGGAGAAGTCCCAGATGCAATTAAGAAAGCTACAGAAGCTGCTAAGAAAAACTTGCTCCATGTTCATTTAGTTAAAGGCGGAACAATCGCTCATGAAATTAATGGTGAATTTGGTGCTTGCAAAGTTTTATTAAAACCTGCACCTGAAGGTACTGGTATCATCGCTGGTGGTCCAGTCCGTGCTGTCTTAGAA
>CAKPJO010000035.1 GCA_934162685.1 uncultured Bacilli bacterium
AATAGTTATATTAAAAATACTTTCTGATTCCTTATTAGCAGTTCCACGTGCTCTTAATATAGTACCACCACGAGCGCCAATCTTTTTAGCTACGTCCATAACTACTTCAGAAAAGCCATTATTAACAATACAAAATACCACTTCGTAATCCATTTATTTTTCCTCCTTCACAATTAATGGGCGATTATTTGCTAAAAATTGATAGATAGCAACACCAATCACACTATTTAATGAAACACTATAAGCAATGCCTTTTCCATCACGGATAGTGGCAAATTTTTCTTCAAGTGTTTCTAAAATTTTCTTAATATTTTCATCTTTAATAATAGAGAATATCACTGCTTTTTCAGCATCCGCTAAACCAAGCATATTAAGCATTTCCGAATTAGCGGTTCCTCTTCCATAAGTTACTAGTTGCATATTTGCTTCAAAATCTTGCAACAAATCAACATAATAATCAGCTTTTTTTCGATTAACTACAGTAATTAACAGTTTTAGTTTTTTAGGAGCAATATTTTTAGTTTTATTATTTTCTACTTTATTCTTAAGTTCTTTTTTCATGATATCATCTCCTATTCAAAATCGATAATTTGTTCATCATCAGCATCTAAGATTCGAAGCATTGCAATCTTCTCTTTTAATTTATTAGTAACGACTGATTTAAAGCCTAATAATTGAATAGTAATGAGTGGAGTCATAGCAACCATTGCTACAATACCAAACGCATCCGTCAATACTTTAGCGGCTCCACTTTCACCATTTAAAGCCATACAGGCACCAATTGCAAATGGTAAGATAAATGTTGATGTAAGTGGTCCAGATGCAACGCCACCAGAGTCAAACGCAATGGCAGTATAAATTTTAGGAACAAAGAATGATAGTCCTAAAGAAATTAAATAACCTGGAATTAAATAATAAAGAATTGAAAAATTATAAATTATTCTAATCACTGATAAGCAAATTGAAATACCAACACCTACTGATAAAGCAATAAGCATTGAGCGTTTTTTAATTTGACCATCAGTTACTTCTTCAACTTGTTTATTTAAAACGTGAACAGCAGGTTCCGCTAATACAACAACTAAACCAATGATAAATCCAAATACCGCTAATAAGGTTGGATGGGAAATAGCAAGTTGTTCACCAATTTTATAACCCACGTTTTTAAATCCTATATTAACAGATGTTAAGAAAATAATTAAGCCCAAATATGTATAAACAATACCAATACCAATTTGTACCAATTTTTTCTTCGGTAATTTTAAACAGATTCCTTGAATAATAAAGAAGAAAATTACGACCATTCCTAATGCAATTGTCACTTCTTTAGTAACACTCCATAAAGTTACTCCTATTACTGATAATAGATTACTGTTTAATGAAAAATCTTCTGGAACATAATTAATAGTCTTTGTATTAAATATTCCTAATACTAATACGGCAAGAATCGGACCAATTGAGCATAATGCTACAACACCAAAGCTATTTTCTGAACTCTTTTTGCCACTTAATACAGAAGCAAATCCAACACCAAGTGCCATAATAAATGGAACAGTAATTGGGCCAGTAGTAACGCCACCAGAGTCAAACGCTAACGCTAATAAATCACCATTGCCACGTGCCATTACAATTGATGCCAAAGCAAATAGCACCATATATAAATACATAAGAATAGAAGATAAATCATTTTTACCAGTCATTCTTATAACCGCAACAACTAAAAACATGGCTACACCAAATCCCACTAATCCAATTAGTAATGGTGCAGAGACAATACTTTTAACATATGAAGCTAAAACCATTAAATCAGGTTCAGCGATAGTTATTAATAATCCTAATAGAAAACAAATAATTAAAACTACGGGTAAACTCTTACTTTTTGTTAAACCTGATCCGACTTTTTCCCCCATTGGAGTCATAGCCATATCGGCTCCTAAATTGAATAATCCGATTCCAATAATTAATAATAATGCTGATACTAGAAATACAATCATTTCATAAGTAGAAAGATTAACTAAAGGGGTAAAGTTTAGTATCACTACGATTAACGTAATTGGTAATACGGAACTTAATGCTTCTTTAATTTTTCCTAATAATTGTATCAATATTTTGTCCTCCTTTTTTTGCTTATTTTATCAAATATAATACATACCGCAATGTTTTAATTTTAAAATTAAACACTGAAATTTAGATTGTTTATTTTTTCTCTTTTACTTCTTCTTTTTTTGGTTCCTTTTTTATGATTTTTATTGGCGCATTTGCTAAATTCTTATATAAATCATCCATAAACAAGAAATCATAATAATAAATCATCGCATCATCCATAAATTCTTTTGATTTAATATCAGTTTTGCTAACTTTCTTGTTTGCATAATCTTCGCCATATTTATCCATTAAATACATTTTTTTAATTAATTTATCTAAGCCTTCATAGTAAGTGGTTAAACAAGCATGTTTTTTAAAATTACCATGAGATTGATGATTTTTTCTTCCACTTCCATCTTTAGGTGCAAATTCTTTAAAGTTCATTACTTTATATCCTGATAATAAATAATGAGCATTCCAACGACTATGTTCAATAAACGCCAACATATTAGCTACACTGAGTTTAAAATAATCTTCATATTTTAGACTTTCATTATTTGTATGATTGTATATTTTAAAATATTCTTCTTCGGTTACTTCTACATAGCCTTTTTTGATATTGTCTTTTTTAGCAATATCAAATCCAATTAAATTTAAAGCAAATGGAAGATTTAATGTTCGATAAATACTTGCATATTGTTTAATTGGAAGTTGTGCTTCCCAACCATATAATTGATCTTTTGGTAAAGGAGATAATGAGTTATATTTGCCATTGGTAATTTGTGCAATTTTAATAATATCTTCATTTACAATTGCCGAATGCATAAATTCCATACCTTCTTTTCCAAAATATACAAGGCGAGAATCTTCTTGTTGATTCTTATATAACGTATCGCCTTTAATTCTTACAAATACTTTATAATTTGGTAAATCACCTAAGAAATTAATCAAGTTATTAGCGTAACCCAAATTTTCTAAATCACTGGCTAAAGAGACAACAATATAAGTATAAGAATTATCATTAATCATTTTTAATAATCTATCTTTTATTTCATATGAATAGACATCTAATTTTTTATGTTCTAAGTTACAAATCTTCTCTGGTTTTGGTAAATCGCTATTTTGATAATTACTATTTATTTCAAAATCAATAATAGAAAAAGCATCATTATTAAGACAGCGATCTTGGTTATCATAAACCATATAATTTATTGGAGAAGCAACAAAACGTCCATTTTCCTCTTTGGCAAATTGGAATTCCATAGCCATTAATTTGAATAACTCTAAGTTAACTTTCCCAAAGCCAATAAACATTGTGTTAATTTGTTTATCACTTTGTAAAGCAAAGTTACTAGTATAAAAATCACGTGGAATATATCGGCTCATTGGATAATCTTTTATAAATTCACGAGCAATAAGTTCATAACGATTAAAGCAAGTAACAAATGATTTAACCATATGCTCATCATTTTTATTAAATTGATCTGTCAATGCTCTTATTTCATCACAATCTGCTTCAATATGGAGGTAAATGGCGTTATTCAAATCTTTATTAAGATTTTTTGCTTTAATAATTTCTTTATAGATTTCTACAACTTCAGAATATGAATACTCGGAATCTTTAAATAATATTAAGTGACGTTCACCTTGAGCAATTTTATTAATAAACTTAGGAGATGTAACTTTACCACGTTTAATAAGAATATTTTTATTAACCAAATCTGAATAAGTTTTATAATCAATTTTACGATCCATAATAAATGCATTCTTATTATTTTCTAAATATTTAAGTGCTGATTTACTATAGCCAATAACAATATCACCATTTTGCTTAAGAATTTTATTGATTTTATGATTATTTTGTGATTTATTAGTTGCTATAACTAAAACTGTTAAGACTGTTGTTAATGAACATAATAATAAAACCAAAATAAAATCAAATTTCCAAATAAGTGAACTTTCAAATAAAGGACGCGCTAAAGAAGAATTTGCTTTAAATGCAAAAGCTTCTAATGTGTCTTTAATTAAAGAAAAATAAAAAAACACATCTAATTTATTCCCATTTATAATTTTTCCATAAATACTTGCGGTTACATACATAAAATATAAAATCAAAAATGCTGGGAGAAGCATTGTGATATTATTTTTTGAAACAAGTTTTCTCTTTTTAATTACATTATAAATAGTAATAAATAATACGCTTAATATGCATATTAAGAAAACAATAGATAAGATTTTATAGGCCATAGTCATCTCTCCTTTTTAACAAACGCAAGCACAAAAAAAATAAACTTATGTTAATGCGTTTTATAACATAAGTTTATCATATAGATATTTAATGTGTAAACTATATAATAGTTTAATAATAAATAAGGTTAATTTCCGAACAAACCATAGAAGTACATTTAGCTTTTATTAATTTAAATCAAGTGCTATTTTTGCAATTTTCAACTTATTTTATATGTTCGAAATTTAAAATAATATTATCAATAACGTGTTTTACGCCGCCTTTATCATTAGATAGCGTAATGTAATTAGCGTGTTTTTTTATTTCTAAAGAAGCATTATCCATTGCCACTCCTAAGCCAGCATAATCAATCATGCTTAAATCATTATAACTATCCCCGATAGCGGCAATTTCACTTTGCGGGATATGATAAAGTTCTCCAATAAATTTTAAAGCATTTCCTTTAGTTGCTTTGATATCGACAAATTCCAAAAGATAAGGTGCAGATACAAAACTATTCACTACTTTTAATTTATCTTCACAAATTACTTTAAATTTTTCAATGTTAATTGGTTTATCTAGCCATACGATTTTTGTAATATTTTTTTCTTTTAACATAGAAAAATCATGAACAAAAATTGGTTCAATTTTATAAATGGATTTATAATAATCAATAAATTCATTTGCGGCATTAGTATATAAAATGTTATTAGCCCAAATGCACATTGTCGCATTTAATTTACTTCCTAGTTCATAAACTAACTTTGCACTTTCATAAAGCATAGTTTTTTCATATAGTATCTTTTGCGTTTTAGCATCAATTACTAATGCCCCATTATAAGAAATTATTGGAGCATTAAAAATAATGTTTTTATATTCTAAAATAGCGCGTGGCGCACGTCCAGTAGCAATAACAAATAAAATATCATTATCAACTAATCTATTAATCGCTTCGATTGTGTCTTCATCAATAGTTTTATTACTATTTAATAATGTTCCATCCATATCGACCGCTAATAAGGAATACTTCATAACTTAAATCTCCTGCACTAGTGTAACACATTTTCATAGCTAAATCTAAGTTTTTTAAAAAGATGCATCACTTTTATGTAATGCATCTTTTGTAAGAACTATTTATAACTTATTTCGTATAAATATAAACCTTTATTACCACCATAAGATAAGACACTTAGATATAACTTGCCGTTTAATTCGACTAAATTTTGGATATTATATGATCCATTTGCTTTATTTAAAACATCGTTAGTGTCAACTTCTATAGTAACGGTTTTGATTTTATTACCTGACCAGTCAAATATTTGAATTTCACTAGCCAACCAAGCATTATGGTTGAATAATGCATAGATATATCCGTTATCCGCATATAAAGTTTGGAAAGCCGCACCACTATCTGGAGCTAAAGCAAAATCTTTAAAGAAATCTTTTGTGTGTTCTGCTTTTAGTGAAATAGTGTTGGTAACATTCTTATCTTCATCAGTTATGTACATTTTTCCACCAATACTAAAGACATAATTCTTAGTAGATTCATTATATCCAACTGAAGTTATTTTACTATAATTTGAATTTTCATCACCAAACTTAATTGCACTTATATCATTTCTTAACGTTAATGTATTAGAATCAAATGCTTTCATCGTATTATTTCCATTATTAATTAGATAGATCAAACCATTTTGATAGAATAAGTTACAATCTTCCGCCCAACTTGATTTTTCAAATAATTGAAGAACATCTGAGGAAGCAATTACTTCATTTTTATCTAAATCATATTTAACGATTGTGACATATTGTCTTCCGTTACTAGTTAAAGCGTAATAAAGATATTTTCCATCACTGCATCCACCTTCAACAGAGAATAAGTTTACATTTTTGCCATTATATTCTTTGCTTATTGCAATAGAATTACTTAAAACTTGATTAGTAAATGCTGGATCTTTTCCTTCTTTCATAGCATTTTGAACATATCCACCTAATAAACTAGTATCAAATGTTGAAAATTCATTTAATGACATTGTTAATTTGCTAGCAAACATACCTCTATTATTTCCACTATAAGCACGTCCAACTAAATAAGTGCTTCCATTAACGAATACCATATTTTGAACTGTACGATTATTGGACTGAGATAAGCCATTTGAACAATCAATAACTAAGTCATCTTTAGCTTTTACTCCATTCCAATCATAAACTTCAATTAATGCCGTAGTAACCGACTCATTATTGTCACGATAAACAGCATAAATATAGTCTTCATCACTAGAAATAGAACGGAATGTATAACCACTTTTATTGAATTTAAGTGTTACACCTTTATCAATAATTGTGTTTTTGTCTTTATTGTAGAATTTTAGATTAAATGATTTATCAACAACAGCATACTCTTCAATAAATTCATTGTAAGATGCATCAATGCTATTACTACCTAAAGCAACTCCTTTTTCCAATAATTCTAAAGTAGTAGAATCGTAATAAGAAACTTTATTATCCAAAGTAAATATTCCGATTTTTCCATTTTCAAAGAATAATTTATTATAGTTATTACTATCAGTTAACCATGAACCTTTAACATAACCAATATCTACTTCTCCACTACTTTTAATAACTTCATTAGTAGTAAAATCAAATTTAACAATTCTTGTACCAGCACCGCCAAATCCACTAGTGGCAAAATAGCCATATTCACCATCACTACATCCACCTTGTATATCTTTATTAGCTAATAGTGCCAAACTTTTATCTGTTTCATAATATTTGTTAGCATTTATTACTTTAGTTAGATTATTAGATGTTGTAATTTGATTATATTCACCTAAACTAATTGATTTATCTTCTAGCATTATTACATCTAGGTAATCAATGTTAATAGAAGCCATTGTGTCATCATAATTACGTAATCCACTATCTTTAATACTTAAGGTAATCGTGTTATTTCCGCCTTTAATAAATACATCATTAAGAACTACATCATAATAAACTTGGGATGGTTTATTTTTGTCGCTTGAATTACCAACACGCTCAATAATTTTATCTTTGGAAATTATTTTTGAAGCGCCGTTAACATTAAGGTCTAATAATTTATTAAGTTGTAATTCTTCTGTATGATAGTTAGTTCCATCAAGTAATAAATAATTAGATGCCACTCTTAATTTAAGTGAAGCACGAATATAACTTTTAGATTGGAAATTAAATTTTAATGTTGATCCATCGCTTAAATTACCAACATAATTAATAACATTACTTGGAACATATTCATTATTAACGAAATCATAAGTCGTTGCGGATAAAACATTACCGCCACTAATAACGGCATTTTCGCCTTTATTACGTTTAACAACTTCTGTTTCAACTTCACAAAATACTTGTGCATTGTCCTTGGCGCAAATTGATAAATTAGTTTTTTTACCAAAATCAACAATAACTTCTTTATCCGCTATATCATATTGATCTTTATTTAATTGTACATAGTTACCAGAATCAAATTGACCCATTACAACTAAATCATCTAAATTACTATTCGCTCTTGGCTCATCGGCAAAAGCTATCGCTTTACCTGCTGAAACAGAAATACCAATAAGTTTTCCATCACTAAATTCACCTTTTTTAAAGACAGAAATATTAACTTTTCCATTTAAAGTAACACCATTAAATTTATAAGAAATATTCCAAGATTTATCACTAACTTTTAAAGGTGTTGTAGTGTCCACTAGTAGCTTAGAAGCATCAATACTTAATTTTGAACCATCATTGTATAAAACTTCCACAACCATACCAGTAGGATCAAATGTTTTGCCTTCTTCATAATTAATAATGTTCGGGTTTTTAGTTACTGTTAAACCAGTTGGAATTACATCTTTTAAAGATATATTAATTGTTGTTTCTTTTGTTAAATATGTAAATTTAATTTCTCCACCATTATTAGCAAAATCTTTATTAACTTCCATATTGAATTGTTTACTTGTTAAATTAGAAGAATAATCTTCGCCATTTTTAACCGTAAAGTTAGCTTGCACTTCAAAATCATCTTTATTTGGTGAAGCTTTGCCGTTTTTAAAGTAACCAATACCATCTTTTAACTTAACACTAATAGAATCAAGTTCTGGATTGCCAACACGATTTTTTTCTGCTTCTTCTAATGAAGAACGATATTTATCGTAAGCAACTTTGGAACTAATTACTTGTCCCATAGCAACACCAGCACAAATTGCCACAACGGAAGAAATAACAACTTTTTCAATAATCTTTTTCTTATTCATTTGTGTTATCCTCCTTTTTATCTTCAAACCAGCTCTTTTTACGAATTGTTTCATAAGCCCAAATAGCTATGCCACATCCAATCATAATATCAAATGCGACAATAGTTGGTTTCCACCAGTTCCAAGAATCAATGATAACCGCACTATCAATAGTCTTACCTTCATCTGGATGATCTTTAATATACTCATTCCAATTTTTATTAATTAGTTGTGTATGTGCGTAAGCAAAGCATGCATGTTTAACAGCTTTTTTAAGTTGTTTTTGAATTCTTGGTGTTGCACTATCACTATAATTAAAACTATAATCTGCACCCATATAATTAAGTTTTGAGCCCATACCTAAGTCATTACCAGCACGTAAGCCATGGTCAATATTCATGAATTTATTATCGTACGAATAGTCAGTTACTATTACGCCTTTAAAGCCCCATTCTTGGCGCGCAACTCCTTCAATAAGAGCTTCACTACCTCCAGTATAACAAATTCCAATTCTTCCATAAGAGGTCATAAGTCCCATACAATCGGCAACTTCAATTGCTTTTTGGAAAGATTTTAAATATGTTTCTCTTAGAGCTTGTTCCGTACACCAGTTATATAAATAATTACGGTGATTTTCGGTTGGGTTTAATGCAAAGTGTTTTAAATAAGGGAAAGTACCTGTTCTTTGTAAACCAGTAATAGCATTTACTACCATTGTTGAAGATAAGAATGGATCTTCACTATAATATTCAAAGTTACGTCCACCAATTGGGGTACGATGAATATTTGTTCCTGGTGCCCAAGCACTAGCAACATTTAAATTAACGCAATCCGTACCATAAGAAACGCCCCATTCTAGTGCTAATTTCTTATTAAATGTTTGAGCTAATACTGTGTTAGATGTATAACCATTACCAACTTTTCCATCAACACCTGGGTTATATCCTTTAATTTGAAGTGGTCCATCGTATGCTGATAAACTTGGTAGACCAATTTCGTTAATTCTTGTAATTGAATAGCCATTACCTACTAAGTTAGTTGCAGAACCAATCTTTAATTGATTTAATAAGTCATCCCATCTTGCATCATCATAATTTGCCCCTAATTCATAACCTAATTCGGTAATACGTCCGTTTTCCGCTAATTTGTAGGAAGTATTTGTTTGTCCCCATTTTTCTTTAGTTTGGTCAACTTCCTTACCAAATACATCTGTAGTGGCGTTATCCCATTCATCGCCTAGTTCTTGAGTAATTTTTACTTTTTTAGCAATACTAGCGGTAATCTTACGGTTTTCGCCTCTTTTAAATTCATAAGGATCTGGAAGATTATTTCTAGAAATAAATGGAATATTAGCATTTTCATCGCCATTATTACCATCTAAAGAATATCCATCATATGCAGTTGGATAAGTAAATTTATTACTTACTTCTACACCTGTCACTTTGTCTTTACTAATTTTAATTGTATCTTCTACTTTTAAAGCAAAAGTATTTTTAGGCATTTCTTTTAAATGATGTGAATCAGTCATTAATTTAAGTTCATAATCTCCACTTTCTAATTCATATCCCTTAAATCCATTTTCATTTTTATCATAGCAATCGTAAGAAGTAAAATCATTAGGATCAATTTCAATACTTACTTTTTGTTCGCTTTGTGGTTCCAACTTAATAGTTTTTTCATAACCCACTAAGCTAACATAAGATTTCTCGATTTGTCCATCTTTATATGGTGCAGTTAAATAAACTTGAACAACATCTTTACCAGCAGTTTCTCCAATGTTTTTCACTGTAACATCAATAGTAATTTTACTTTCATCGGTAAATGTTCCATTTGTTATTTCTTTTCCATTTTTATCTTTAACAGTAATTACTGGATTACTCCATTCAAATTTTGTATATGACAAACCATAACCAAATGGATATTGAACAACACTATCATACCCTTTTAAAGTAACATCTTGTCCTTTTCCGTCTAATACTTTACGCTCGTATTTAGCATTATTCCAAATGCCTTCTTTATCCGCGGTCTCGTACCATTTATAGCCAACATATATTCCTTCAGCAAAGTCCATATAGGCATCACTTTTAGTCGCTAAATCGCCTAAATATTCACTTGCATTTGGATATTGACCAATATTAGTAATATAATCATAATTAACATTACTTTCTAACTCATAAGCATAAGTATCAGCAAAATGCCCAGATGGACTACTATCACCATATAATAAATAAGGTATTGCTCTAGCGCCATGCGTTCCAGTTGCGCCCACAACTAAGCAAGCATCAATGCCTGGAATTGTATCAACAAAATCAAGAACCATTGTGTTACAAGCATTAATTAAAACAATGACATTTTTATAATTCTCACCTAAATAAGTAAGCATTTCTTTTTCAGTGTTTGTAATTTTAATATAATCCGGACTCACATCTGTTGATTCATGGCCTGTTCTAGAAACAACAAATAAGGCCGTATCTGAATAATTTTTAGCATTTTCTAATAGTTCATCACTATATACAGATTTGTCAGTTAGTTTTGGTTCAAAAATATCAGTTCTACCTCTTTGGCCGCTTTGTCCAAAACCCACATTACGAAATGGTTTATGAAATTTAGAATATGCATCAATTAAGTCTTGATTATAACTAACCCCATATTCATATAAATCGAAAGCTTTTAATAAATCAACTGTATTATTCCAATCATTATCTTTTGGAGAAACAGTACCTGATCCTCCACCAGCCATAACCCAGTCAGTAACACTCCATCCAAAAATATTTATTTTATTATTGTCAGATTTACTTAATGGTAATACTCCATCATTTTTGGCTAATACCGCGCCTTCCATCACTATTTCTTTTACTAAGTCTTCCCCGCTAGCGCTCTCAGTAGAATTACTTTTGTTATTAGAAATTGGTGGGCACAAGTAACTATTAATTTGTGATTCGAAAATATTACATACTACATTTCCAATGACTGTTGCTGATGCAAGGACAATCATTCCCGCGAAATTAACGATTAATTTAACTCTTTTTTTCATTTTTTAACTCCATTTTAATTTTACTAAAATCCAAAGGTTGTTTCAAATATATATGCACCTTTTGCGCTGCTGAAATTCAAGCCTAATACATATGTTTTACTACCATTAACAATGATATTTTGTACATTATAAGAAGTGCCAGAGAGCCATTTTGATTCGACGCTACCACTAAATTTTACATTACTTCTTATAACATTGCCGTTCCAATCTAGTACATTTATTTCCGCACCCGCTAATCCATCTTTTTTAGCAATACTATAAATGTATTTGTCTGTAGAAGAAAGGCTTTCAATTGCAGTAACAAAGGAACTAAATTTTAACTTAGCAATCCAAGTCGCTTTTTTCCCATTTTCGGCAAAATACAAATTGGAGTATCTATCTAAAATTGCGAATTTATTTAATTTTTCGTTATATTGAATAG
>CAKPJO010000036.1 GCA_934162685.1 uncultured Bacilli bacterium
ATATAAAAGGATTGCTAAGCTTTCAAAAAGTTGCTTAAAAATAGTAAAAGGATAGAAACACCAATTATTTCTATCCTAATTTACTTTGACTTTGTTTTTAAAAGTTAACGATATTAAATTTATTGAAAAATTATTTTAAAGTTCTCTACATACCCATTTTTCAATAGTTGTAATATCTTTTTTAACATCATTTATATATGCGCTCGGATCAACGATACCAACACGTGCAAATCTTTCAACTTTAAATCTATTTAAGAAAAGTTCAGAATATTTTGTCCAAGCCTCTAATGCTTTTTGAGCGTTTTCTTTAGCTTCATTTTGCTTTGAAACGTCTTTAGTATCATTATAAAAACGTAATGCAACTGCTGCTTTTAATTTATAAGCATAAAAATCAGATAAATATGATACAGTTTCTTGATCTAAAACTATATTATTTAGTTCAACACTCTTTTTGCCTTTTGCTTTATTATAATCTGCAACTAAACTACGTGTTTCATTTGCGATTTTATGAAGATTTTCTGCAGCTTCTAATGGAGTGGTTTTATCAAATTTTGTAACACCTTGTTTTACTAATCTAGCATATTCAGCAATTGATAATGCATCTCCGCCTAAATAAGCATTGTTAGCATTATAAAATCTTTTAATTCCTAGATATCCACCAAAATTTGGGTGTGATTGACATGTTTCTGGGTACCAAGAAGAGTCTGTTCCGCCATAATAATATGTGTTTTGCAATTCTAATAGCCATCTTGATCCAGATTGCATAGATTTCCAAGCAATATCAACAATATTTTTATTAATATTTTTAAATCTATTATAGACTAGGGAATCAAGATATTCAGTTGGTAAATCTGGATTATATGAGAATCTACCGAACATTGTGTAATTAGCAAAATGTCGATCATAATAATAGCCGCCATTAAGTGATTCGTCTTTAAAACAATATTCTTTTCCCATAAAATATCCAGCACTACCAAGACAAAATCCATCTGATTTCTCTTGCTTCATATTTTTAATAAATTCTCTACTCCACTCAACATCAGCCCATGTAAAGTGATATGCGTCTTCATTTCTTAGATTGTATAAATCTTTAACACCTGCTGGTAAATTATCTCTTGTTGCTTGAGAATATGTTGGCTTAGTACATTTAGAATACATGTGTGTATCAGCGTAACGAGTAGATGCTTTTTTAGTAACATTTAATTTTTCCCATAATGGCCAGTTATCATTATTGTAGTCATAAACTAATGTGAAATCATCTTTTTTTCCGACAATAGATTTTTCTACTGCTTTGCCATAGACATCATAAACCCATTGCTCGGTAACAGATTTTGTATCTGCAGGGTAATCCATGTTTTCGCCGGCGCTTACTTTCAATAAATCAATATCGAAAGTTTCTAAAAATTTAGTAAATGCTTTTTGAAAGTAATCTTTAGTTGTTTCATTTGCTCTATCAGAAGTAATACCATATTTTCCATTTTCAGCAAATGTATAAATATTCATATAACTAAACATGAATTTTAATCCATAGTCGTGAGCTAGTTGAATAACATTTTGCCAGTGCTTAGTTTTTTCTTGAATTGTCATTTTTTTAAACACATAGTAATTGCCTTCGTTTAAATGTTCGTTTCTAAACATATTAGTTGAATTGCCATAATAACTATCATCATATTCACCAGTATAATAATAAACGTCCTCTAAAGCACAATCTTCATACCCTGGGACTTCAAGCATACTTGGTAATGTACATGTTTCACTGAATTCAAACATGTTATATCTTAATTTTGACATCATTGAGAATAATCCATCCCAGAAATCCAAATCCCATACATTTTCTTGATTATTTCTTGTTGCGTCTCCATTTGCGGTATAACTTGGAGTTCTTAGATCTAAATGAGGATTCAATCTAAATCCTCTATCTAATAAATAAGGACTTTCAGATTGGGATTGCACTGATTTTAATGTACCATTAAGTTCAATTGATTCTGCAATTTGATATACCCCATACATTGTGCCGACTATATCACCACCGCAAATATTAAATTCGTTTTCGTTTCTAGTTATTGTATAGGCTTCTTTGCCTAGTTGTGAATTGGAGTCTAATATTTTAATAGTGTAGTTAGGATTGCTATCTACTAATTCCATATTAGAGTTTTTGATTACTTTTTTAACTTCCTTTATAGCATTTAGTACAGGTTTATCGCTACCATCATATACAATTTGTATTCTTTCTTTTCCTTTACAAGAAGTAAGCATAGTTATAAGAATTGTAGGTAGTAATAATTTTTTAAATAATTTTTTATTCATGTTTGCTTTTTTCCTTTTTAATATTAATAAGTTCTACATTTCCATGTTTTAGCAGTATTGATATCTTCCATAACATCAGCGGTAAATGAGTTAGGATTGATAACACCATGACGAGGAAGTCTTTCTTCTTTAAATCTAGAAGAGAATAAATTCGCATATAATTTCCAATTTTCTAAAGCAGATTCTAAATTTTTAATAGCTTTTTCTTGGTAATTAGTATCTTTTGTATCATTATATATTCTTAAGTTCATTGTACCTTCAAATTTATCAGCATAATAGTTTCCTAAATAAGCAAATAATTTTTGATCAAGTAATAAATTTTCAAGTTCTGTATTTTTACCTTTTAGTTTATTAAGAGCTGATTCAACATCTTTTAGTACTTCACTTGCTAATTTTCTTAAATCATTTGCAACATCGAATGGTGTCCTTTTTTCTAATTTTGTTACGCCACTACTTAATAGATTTGCGTATTCACTAAATGAATAAATATCACCATCTGGATCTGCTAAATTGGAATTAATCATTTTCTTAACACCTAAGAACCCTCCTAATGTTGGGTGAGAGGTACACATTTCAGGTAGGAATGCTGCATCAGTACCACCAGGTGCAAACTGACAAATGATATTTGGCATTATTTTTCCAGCAGTATTCATAGCTTTCCAAGCTAAATCAACGATTTTGGTGTTAACATCACGATAATGATTTTCAACTATTTTTTGCCATGTTTCATTAGTGATTTCTGGATTATAAGCAAATCGTCCAAACATTGTATACATAATCCAATGCCTATCGTAATAGTAACCACCATTTAAAGAATCATCGACAAATTCATATTCTTTTCCAGAAACATAATATCCATCAATAGCAAAGTGCCATCCGAGTACACGATCTTTTTTAGAATGTTTAGCAAAATCTCTAGCAAAATCTGGATCTCCCCATGTTAAGTGATATGCATCTTCACCACGAACGTTATAAATCATGTTCCAACCTTCAGGCATATTTTTAATATATTCATCATTATCAGTACACTTTGATACAGATAATAATCGAGTGTCGTTATATCTTTTATTAACATACAAAGGGTAAGGATAATCATTAAATTCATCATAGAATTCTTGAGTTAATTTTGTATTACCAACGCCCGCAAATCCTAATAAGAAATTTTTGCCTTTTTCAGGATTATCTTTAAATGCATCTTCAACAGCGCCACCATAAACATATCTATACCATTTATTTGAGATATCCTCTGTTCCTTTTTCAGCAACCATGTTTTCTCCACAGGTTGTTTTTAGTTGATCTATGTATGGATATGTTTTAATTAATTGCGTATACGCTTTTCTAAAATAATCTTTTGTAACTTCATTATCACGGGCATCAGTAATTCCATATTTACCATTTTCCGCAAATGTATAGATATTCATTGTTGACATTTGCCAATGGATTCCACGATTATGAGCAGCCTCCATAACTTGTTTCCAAAATGCGATTTTTTCATCGATTGTTATTTTTTTAACAACACGATAATTGCCTTCTTGCATATGTTCTGGACGATACATGTTAGTGCAGTCGCCTAAATAAGTATCGTCATATGATCCAGTATACTCTAATACATCATCAATTGCACAATCTTCATATCCTGGCACTTTAACCATATTTGCTAATGAGTTAACTGTTGCAAATGATAGCAAGTTATAACGCATTTTGGCCATTCTATCAAATAAACCTTGCCAAAAATCTAAATCCCATGTATTCTCTAAATTCCATCTAGTAGAATCGCCATTATTTGTATATGATGGTGTTCTTAAATCCATAGGTGGCCTAATAGATACACCGCGATATTCTAAATATGGACTTTCTTCAAAATTTTGTAGATTAACGATACCTTTATTTAATGATATGTTTTCCGCTAGTTGCAAGCCACCATACATTAATCCTGTCGAGTCATTTGAAAGCACATTAATAGTATTATTTTCCACTTTAATTTTGTAGCCTTCTTTAGCAATTCCTTTAGTTGAATTATTTATTATAATTTGATAATCACCGCCGCTATTTACATACTTTAATTTATTTTGTTTTAAAGATGTTTTAATTTCCTCAATAGCAAATTTTACCGATTCTTCATCTCCGGTATAATCGATGGAAACGGTTGTGCTTTTGCCACATGATGAAAGAGCTCCTAAAAAGAGTGTTGCAATTAAAAATGATAATTTCTTTTTCATACTTTATTCGAGTGTTTTCTCGAATCCTTTCTATAATTATTTTTTATAAGATTCTAAATATAACAATATTAGCTTTGCAAAACAATAATAAATTTAATATAATTTTGCCAATATTCTATCTATATGTTTATTAATGTAATCTTACATTAATATTTTATAAAACATTAAAAAATGATTACTTTAATTTTTCGTGAAATGGTTAATATTTTACGCAAAAATATAGTAATCGACGAATATTTATTTTTTGAAAATAATATCCACAATAAAATTATTATTTTTTATAGTTGATAAGTACCGTCCGTTGTATTTTTCGATGATTGTTTTCATAGATTGAATACCAAAACCATGATAATGTTCATTTTTCTTTTCTTCTTCAAAAACATTATCAGTATAGTAATTTTCACAGTGAATTTTGATAAATGAATTCCAAGAATATACTTTTAATAAAATTTTTCTTTTTTCCTTGTCTTTAACTCGTATTTCGTAATTTGTGGCATTTTCAAGCAAATTAGAAAATAACGATATTAAATAATCCTCGCGCATGAAGTCCATTAGTTTGCCATCAACAATTACATTTAATTCTATATCATTTGCATTACACCTTAATTTTGTGTTAGTTATAATTACATCTAAAATATCATTGCCTGTTTTTGTTTTGCAGTCATAAATATTAATTGATTTTAAAGTATCGTTTACAAATTCATCGTTAAGTTTGCCGCTTTTTTGAGCAACTCTAATTTGATGTCGCATATCATGGCACTTTTGATTAATGATTTCGATGTTTTCTTTTGTTATTTCATATTCTTTCATTGATGCGATGACTATTTTATTCATTTGATTCATTCTTAACTTAGATTCGTTAGCAAACGATAAGACAAAAATCATGCTTAAAGAAATAATATAAAAACAAAATGCCCCAAAACTTACTCTAAACAAATATTTAGTCGGCATAATTCTATCATTTAGCATAGGAGCTATGAGAAAGATGGCAACTTCGGCAATAATAAATAATACTGTAATTATCTTATTAATATGAAATTGTTTATTTATACTTGCATATTTTTTAAAAATGAAAAATATAAGTAAAAACCATAATAATTTACATAATATAGATATAAAAAACCATATGCCTGGTGTTTTTGAAGCTTGATAATAACCAGTGTTAGCTAAATCAGCATAAGCGTAGAAAATCATATTATATATAGAAGATGAGGTATTATAGACTAATGTTGTTGCAACAAACATATATATTCTGGTGCTTAATGACTCTTTAATAAAGTAAAATAAATGAATAAGTGTTGGAATAGTTAAAATTGTAAAAACTAAAGGAGTTATGGCTTTATATGATGTGTAATTGTTTGTTTTTAAATCGGCGAGAAGAATAGCGAAAATAAGCGATAAAACGCAAGAAATTAATATAACAATAATATAAAAAAATCCTTCTTTTTTTCTCCTTTTTAAGGAGTTAGTTACCGCAAGACTAGCGATAAAATACGATAGTGAAAATACTAAATAATACTTAAATTGTTCAATCATTAGTTCATTCCTTTTATATTACCTTGTTTAGTGCATCCATTATTTGATTTTTTAATAATGGTGAAAATGTTAGTTCTAAATCATTAGATAAAATGATTGTTTTGTTTCCGATTGAAACAATATGAAAGATATTAACAATTTTTGATTTGGAAATGCGTACGAAAAAATCTTTTGGAAGAGTCTTTTCAATATTTTTTAAAGAATCCCAGCATTCATAATTTTTGTTTTTTAAGTGCAAATACACTAGGTGATCATCAACGGAAATATAATAAACATCTTTGCATCTAATTTTTAAATATCCAGAAGTTGTTTTAATGTTAAAAAAGTCAGCACTTTTTTCAACTCTAGTAGATATTTTATTAAGAATTGCTTCTAATCTTTCGTATTTTATTGGCTTTACTATGTAATCGTATGCGTTAACTTCATATCCATTTATTGCAAATTGAGCAAGGTTTGTTATAAATATAATGATTGCCTCATCATCAATCTTTCTTATTTTCTTACTTAATTCAAGTCCATTAATGTCTGGTAATTCAATGTCAATAAAAATAATATCATAGTTTGCTTTGAATTTTTCTAAAAATGTAATTGAAGTATTGAATATATCTAATTCGATGAATAATGAATTATTGCTTTCGTATTGATTAATTAAGTTTTTAAAATAACTTGAATATATTTCTTCATCTTCAATTAATGCTATTTTCATTTCAATTACTCCTTGTAATATTTTATTTTGCTTTGCTGTCAATATTTTATATTTTAATTATAACATAAAAGTGAAAAAAAGCACTTTTTCAAAGTGCTTTTTAAGATTTGTGATTAATTTATATAATCTCTGTTCTTACAGTTGATGTTCTTTCACGTGCTTCACAAGAACAGTTGAATTTTGCTTTTCCATCTAAATCTGTATAGAATAATCCAACAAAAGATCCATCTAATCTAGTGATTTTGCCATCCATAACACAACCGAATTCATCAATTGCACCTTCAAAAGCACCAATGCCAGTGTCATTAAATGACCCTTTGGTGTATAAGGAATTATCTTCATCTTTGAAATCAACTACAACTTCATTAACTGGATTTATTTGTCCTTCCATATTTGTGAATGTTCCAGTGTATTCACCAATAAATGAAGCGGATGTATATAATGGAGTATCATATGTTTTTTTATTATAGTAATAAGTCCAATTAACTTTTCCTTCAGCAGTTGATGTTAAAGTTACATTTTCATTAACGCTTCCTCTTCCATCGAAACCATCCAAATTAATTGTATAAGAATCTCCTTGCTTTTCCCATGATCCAGTTGTTTCAAATATTTTTGCGTTTAACAAATCACCATTTTGGAAAAGAATTCGTCTGCCTGCCTTAACAGATTTTTCACCATTAGCCTCTTTTAATAAGCGAATGTAAATCATATAGTTTGGTCCTTTATGCTTAGATGTTTCAAATGCTTGAGAAGCAAGTGTATTAGCTTCGCCTTCTGTTTTTGTCTCTGGATCATAAGCTTTACCTGGAGCATAATATACAAATTCATGTTCATATGGGCTTACATATTTTCTTTCTGGTATTGTCGATGTGCTTGGTTGTTCATTACTTGGCTTGCTTGATGGGTTGTCTCCATTATTACATGAAGCTAAGCATCCTAAAGCTGCAAATAATGATAATGTACAAATTAGTTTTTTTCTCATTTTTTTTCTCCTTTTGCAATAAATACATAACTAAATTTACATTTCAATGCTATTTTATCTTTTTATAATATTATATGTTTTTTTCGCGAAAGCGCTTTTTTGGTTCGTGAAACCGCTTTAAACATATGATTTTAATTTCACGAAATCATTTTCAATTTTTACGAAAAATATGTGTTGTATTTTTGGCTTTGTGTTGAAAATTAAGGTGGTAAAAAGAATATTTTATTATTCTAGAAAGGATTTTATGAAATATAAAGTAAGAAAATTTTTTAATGTTAATGGGTATGGAGCATATGTATTAATAGCAAATATTATTATGATGTTAATAACGTTAATACTATATCCATGTTTTTATGCTGGAAACAAGTCAATTTGGGATTTGATGTCTTGGAGCGCATTTTATGTTTTATTGGTAGGATTGGTTATAGGTGTGGCATTACTATTTTTGTTTAAAGGTAAATTTTCATCATTAGTACTAATGCCAACAACATTAGTTGCTTTTGGTCTATTTGTTTTAAAAACATATCAATATATTTCTGCAGCGTTTGTTGGAATTGATTCTCAATTTACTCCACAATTTATAATTTTATTTATATTATTCATTATAAATGTGGTTTTATCATTTATTGCATTTTTTAAAACATTTAATTTCGAGAAGGAGAATTTAAACAATGAAGAAAAATAAATTAAATTTAACATTACCTAAAACTTTATTAGCGGTATCACTTGCATTTTTAGTGCTAACAGCAGTGGGTTATGAAATAGTTGATGAAAACAAATCTCAAATTAACAAAGCATTAAATATCAAAACTACAGAAATAATAAAAAAGGATTCATCAGAAGAAGTCGATTCTTTGTACTATAAAACTAAGTACAAATCAATTAAAGAATTAAAAAAAGATAGTTCAAAACTTTGCGAGGATGCTGAAGCAGAAGGAATTGTTTTGTTAAAAAATAACGACAATGCTTTGCCTTTAACAAAAGAATCAAGAAATGTATCATTGTTTTCTATTTCTAGTGTTGATCCAGCTTATGGCGGGACGGGATCTGGTAATGTTGATACATCGACAGCTCCGACATTAAAAGAGGCGTTTGAAAGAAATTCTCTTTTTAAAGTAAATCCAGTACTTTGGAACTATTATTCTTCACATCCTGAGTATAAAAGAAAATTTGTTTCAACAGGACAAGGTGTTAAGGGGATAGGCTATATGGGAGAAGCACCATGGAGTGATGTTAAAGAAAATACTGAATCATCATTTAAACAATATGGAGATGCTGCAATTGTAGTACTTTCTCGAATTGGTGGGGAAGGATCTGACATGCCTCGCGGTGATTTTGCAGTAAATAAACTAAAGACAGATGTTGCTGGAGATAATGATGGTAACTATTTACATCTTTCTCCAAAAGAAAAAGATATGTTGTTAGGTCTTAAATCAGAAAAAGATGCAGGTAATATTAAAAAAATTATTGTTTTATTAAATGGCTGTAATCAAATTGAGGCTGATTTTTTAGAAGATACACAGTATGACATTGATGCAGCATTGTGGATTGGAACTCCTGGAAATACAGGATTTTACGCAGTTGCAGAGGTTATAGCGGGGTTATCACCATCTGGAAGATTAAATACTACATTCTGGGCAAATCATAACATGAATCCAGTTAATACAAACTTTGGACCAAAAGTATATGAAGGCGCTAGCGATTCAATATTAGCTGATGGCACTTTAAATCAAGATCGCGTTTATACAGCATATCAAGAGGGAATTTATGTCGGATATAAATATACGGAAACTAGATATATGGATTATGTTTATAATCGCTCTAATGTAGGCGAATATGATTATTCTAAAGTTGTAACTTACCCATTTGGTTATGGTTTATCTTATACAAATTTCGAATATTCTAATTTTTCTATTAAAGAAGAGATGAAAGATAATGAAAAAGTATATATAGTTAAAGTTGATGTGAAAAATGTTGGAAATGTAAAAGGAAAAGATGTTGTCCAAGTATATTTGGAAAAGCCTTATAACCAATATAATATTGAAAATAAGATGGAAACAGCAGGCGTGGAATTAGTTGGATTTGCGAAAACTAAAGAATTAGATATTAATGAACCACAAACTGTCGAAATTGTAATTGAAGAACGTCAATTTGCTTCTTATGATTCTAACAATGCTAAGACATATGTTTTAAATGACGGTGATTATTATCTTAGTATTGGTAATGGTGCGCACGAAGCTGCAAATAACATTCTTGCTAAGAAAGGCTATTCGCCATCAAATACAAATAATAAGATGGATGCAATAGGTAATAAAGATTTAGTTGGTGAAAAGATCACACTAGAGTTTGATAATAAAATTTATTCAAAATCAAAATCTACGGGTAATGAAATAACTAATAGATTTGATGACGTTGATTTTAACAAATACGAAAATAGAGGAACTGATTATATTAATTACTTAACAAGAAACAACTGGAAAGACACAGTACAATTAGACTGGAGTAAACATGCAATAATTCACTGGTCAAATAGTTTAGAAACTGATCAAAAGGCAATGGGCTATCAAACTGAATGTATTGTTGAAGAAGATAAAAGTGAATATCCTAAATATGGACAAGATAATGGACTTCAGCTTATTGATTTAAGAGTAAATGAAAAAGGTGAAAAAATTCCTTATGATGATGAATTGTGGGATCAATTATTAGACCAATTAACTTGGGAAGATTGTACATCAACAATATCATCTGGCATGAGACATTCTGAAGCAATTGAAAGTATTGGCAAACCAGAATGTACTGACCATAATGGTCCAAATGGTTTAACAGAAAGATATAGATATGGATCCACTAGCAAACAAGGATATGCTTATTTATATAACGACCCTGACATGGATTCTTATCCAACTTGTTACCCTTCCTCAAATGTATTAGCTGCTTCATTTAATAAAGACTTGATTTATGAAGTTGGTGCTATGATTGGGGAAGATGCATTATGGGTTGGTTATGCTGGATTATATGGTCCTGGCAGTAATATTATCCGTTCATCATATAGTGGAAGAAATTTTGAATATTTTTCTGAAGATGGATATCTATCAGGCGAAATGTGCGCCTATGAGTGTGCAGCAATGGAAAGCAAAGGATTATATGTTTATAATAAACATTGTGCACTAAATGATTCGGAAGATATGAGAAGAGGCATTTCAGTTTGGTGTAATGAACAAGCATTGCGAGAAGTTTATTTAAGAGCATTTGAATTACCAATAACAATTGATGGAACATCATATAATTACAATGGCACTGAAGTTACTATGAAAGGCGCTTCTGGAGTTATGACAGCGTTTAATAGATTGGGGCTTTACTGGTCAGGACAATCAAAATCACTAATGACTGACTTCTTACGTAATGAATGCGGTATGACCGGTATTGCTGTTACTGATATGTGGTACGGAAACGTTACACCATATATGAACTTTGTTCAAATGTTGCTTGCTGGTACTAATTTAGTGGATGGCGCCGTGAAGGCATCAACAAATATAGACATGTGTAGAACAAATCATGCTAATGTAGCATGGGCTATGCGAGAAGCTATGCATAGAATATTATATACCACTGTCCATAGTAGCGCCATGAATGGAATTACAAGTAACACTATAATAAAAAGACTAACACCATTCTATTTGCCATTAATTAGAGGAATAGAAATTGGCTCTGGAGTTGTATTAGCGAGTTCTATCGCATTAGGGTTTTATATTATATTTAAAAACAAAAAAGAAATAGACTTATCAATATTATAAAAAACTTTAAAAATTTTTAGGGTTTCGTATGGCTGCTAAAAATTGAATTAATAAGTGTGGTAATGTCAGACATAAAATTATTAAATGGTATCTTGAAAAGAAGATACCATTTTTAAAACAAAATTATTGACAGCGCTTACAAAAGTGATATTATAAAATTGATAGATAACCTATCAATTTCGTAATTGGGGTGATTACATGTCAAAAGCAAAAGAAAAAAGGATAAATGAAGTAATCAAAAAAACAAGTGAATTATTTATTG
>CAKPJO010000037.1 GCA_934162685.1 uncultured Bacilli bacterium
GTGGTGCATTATATAATTTTGCACGTGAAATGGGATGTAATAAAATAGCTTTAGGTCATCATTATGATGATGTTATTGAAACTACTTTAATGAATTTATTAAATTCTGGTAGTTTTCAAACAATGTTGCCGAAATTAAAATCCACTAATTACCCGGGAATGGAATTAATTCGTCCCATGTATTTAATTAGAGAAAAAGATATTATTTCTTGGAAAAACTATCATAATTTAAAATTCATTCAATGTGCATGTCGATTTACGGAAAATTGCGCAATTTGTGATAATGGTGGCGGGGGATCGCAAAGATACGCCACCAAACAACTAATTAAAGATTTAGTTAAAAATTATAATCCTCAAGTAGAAAAGAACATTTTCAAAAGCGCTGATAATGTCACTATTGATATGATTTTAGGATATAAAAAGAAAGGAAAACATTATAGTTATCTTGATACTTATGATAAAGATGAAGATAATGAAGATAAATTTTAATTATGGAAATAAATGATTATCAAAAACTTGCTCTCCGCACCTTAAATAAAAATCTTGATAAAAAGGACATACTCATTAATAGTGTGATGGGATTATGCGGAGAATCAGGAGAAGCTATCGACTTAGTAAAAAAACATCTATATCAAGGACATGAATTAGATAAGAAACGTTTTGCTAAAGAATTAGGTGATATTGCTTGGTATTTAGCGGAAGCCGCTCACGCGCTTGATATGGATTTAGATGATGTTTTTAAGATGAATATTGAAAAACTACAAAAAAGATATCCTGATGGATTTAATCAAAATAATTCTATCCATCGAAAAAAAGAAGATTTATAAAGGAGAATAACTATATGGATTCATTAGAGGAACTAAAAACTAAAATCAAAGAATTCGTGGATGAAAGAGATTGGAATAAGTTTCATACACCTGCTAATTTAAGTAAATCAATATCTATCGAAGCAAATGAATTATTAGAATGCTTTCAATGGGATGAAGTTAATTTTAATATGGAAAATGTTAAAGAAGAACTGGCCGATGTAATAAATTATTGCATCCAAATGGCCACTATTTTAGATCTAGATATAAAAGATATTGTTTTAGATAAATTAAAGAAAAATGCTTTAAAATATCCTGTTAATAAATGCAAAGGTAAATCAACAAAATATAATCAATTATAACTAATGAAAAATGAGTAGCGGCGCTACTCATTTTTATTATTATCATCTTTATCGTCTTTATTTTCATTATTATTTTTTTCTCCATCAATCACATCTTTTAAATGATTGATAAAATTATCTAATTCTTGTTTTTGTTCTTCTGTAAGTCGATCACTTGAACGCATAGTCTCATACATTTTATTCATATTTGTAAAATTATATGCGCTTAATTCTTCAAACATTACAGCATATGTGTTTTCTTGAATAAGCAATAAATCTGGTAAAAGAATAGCAATACCAATAACACTTAAAGCACAAGCGACGGGAATACCAAATGCTAGTTTGTTTGTAAAATAACAAATAACAATTCCTAAAGCGAATAGAATTGGGATTAATATAATTTTATACCATTCTTTACCATAGACAATTTTATAATATTGCTTTTTATAATGCGGGAATACATCTTTAAACACTGGCTTGTTTTTGCCATTTGGTAAAGAAGCACTCGTTTTGCATAAAGCATATAAAGCATTATGAAGCATTTTATAAATGAAATACATAAACCCTACACCATAGCCGATTGAAGAAGTTAGATACATTACAAAGTTATAAGTTTCAATATTACTATTTGCAAGACTTGATAAATTATCAAATACATTTTGCGTATCAGAATTTTGGAGGACATTTAGTAGTTGACTAATAAAATCCTTATAAGTAGGCGTTAAATATAATATAGCAAACACTAATAAACTAGTAACACTATAAATTAATAATGCTATAAATGCATTTGCTAATGTTCTAAAAGGAATACGACAATTAGGGAATAAACCTAATCTCATAGATAAATTGAAATTTTTTCTATTAAAAGGAATATTTTCTAATTGAATAATCGACATTTGCATTGCAATAAAATATGGTAAAACTAAAAACGGAAACAAAATTATTGCCATATAGCCAATTAAAGCATCAAGAAAAATTGTTACCAAACATATAACAACAAAACCAAATATCATCGCATAAATTGAGCCACGATATTTTGCTTTCTTTTCCTTAGCTTTTTTAAATACTTCATCCATAAGATAACCTCGTTTCGAACTATACTATAAATTATTTTTATAGTATAATCAAGAAACAAATATTATTTTACGTTGAAAATGAAAAGTTATGCTTGCGCATAACTATTTCATAATGCTATATTCCATGCCTTCCGCTACTTCAATTTTCTCTGCTGTTGTTAAACTAGAAGAATAAATCGAATATCTTATATTATCTTCAATATAAATAAGATAATTATTTTTAGAATACGCAACACCAGTAAATACACTTTCTAATGTGCCATCAACTTCACTAATCACCATTTCTTTATTTGGTTCAACAATCGATTGCACAACAGTAAATGCATCTTCACCTTCATACACTAAGATTACAACTTCAGTTCCATCTATAGTGCTTGTTGTTTCTTCTTTCATTGTAGCCGAGATATTAGCAGCGGTTGGATACATAGGAAACTCTTGATCAGTTTTAGAAGTATTTTCTGTTAAATTACTTCTTGAATTATCCATATTGTTTTTAACTTCAAAATACCCATCTTCAAACTTTGGACTAAAATCTACTTTAGAGAAGTTTATTTTAACTAATGCCTCATTATTCGCGCCATAAATATTGATATATTGTGGAGCTAAATCATTAGTTAATTTTGTATCTTGTTTAACCCAAGTTGGATTATTTTTATAAGCTGGATTCGTTGATAAAATAAATCCATCATCTAATTTTTTGATATCATGTTTTACTTCAAATCCACTCAATATCGATTGATATAAATATGGTTTAGGCGAATTTGTTGGCCAACCACTATTAAACTTATATACTTGATTTAAAGTAGGAGTTAAAACAAATACTCCATCTTTGTTTTTAATAATAATCTGCTCTTGATTAACATTTTGATCTTTAATAGAAACACGATAATTTTCACCATCATCATTTTTTTGATAATCTGTTGTCACAAAATAATTGCGAGTATTATCACCATTTTCCATGTCCATTGTTAATTCCATATGATAACAAGTTAAATCTTCCACCTTTTTTTCTAGCGCGGAAGAAATATCGCTTTTAGAGAAAAATAGTTTCCACCCCGCTAATACGATTACTCCTAAGACAATCACACCTATAATAATTTTCTTTAACATAATTCCACCTCCTTATTATTTATGATATGTATTCTAAAAATAGAATGAATAATTTCAGTTTTTTTGCACATATTAATAATGAACTGGAGGTTATTATGAACGTTTTAGAAAAAATCGCCCTTGTATTTACAATTATTGGCGGTATTAACTGGGGATTAGTTGGAATTTTTGACTATAATCTAGTCGAAGCAATATTTGGTTCAGGCAGTGTTGTTACAAGAATAATTTATATTGTTGTAGCGGTATCTGCTTTAATTAACATATTGTTACTCTTCATGCCAATTGATGAAAATAAAGATTATGAGTATAAAAACGATGACTTTCCAAGAAAAAGAGCCACTAATTAAAAAGCCTGCCAGCTCGGCAGGTTTTTTAAAACTTAATTTTATTTAAATCAAATATTGCTTTTTGGAGTTGTTCTTCATTAATTTTTCCAATATCTTCATTCTCAAATTTTGCCACTGCTTTAGCAAGATTCTTTTCTTTTACAATAATATTATGCGGATTGAGTTTAACATTTTCATCAACCACACAATCATTATTAACAATAATAATAGAAACGAACATCTCACGATCAATACCACTTATAAGTGATAATTTTTCTTCTCTTATATTGTTTTTTAATAAGGGATTATCTATATATGTTCTTTTATCTTTTGTTTTACAAAGTATCCATGATTCATCTTGCGGTTTTCCCACAATTCCCATTGTCCAATATTTATCAGTAATGCAATAAATATATTTTTCACCAAATAACAGGTGATCAAAATGTGCTTGACTATTTTCATCAATTTTAAAATAATAGTTATTAATTAAGCGATAATCTTTTTTATTAACGATTTTATAAATGGTTTTATAATATTTATAGCGAAAAAATTTACGATATAAATATTTATTAAGTGGATAAGAAATAATTAAATAAGCTGCGAGAAGAAAAGCAATAACAATTAAAGCAATTGTTAATTCCGGCGTCATAATTATTTTGCAATCTCTAAAGCAATTTCAATCATCTTTTTAAGATTCAATTGACGCTCTTCAGCAGTTGCTTTTCCTTCCTTAATAAAATGATCAGTTACACTAAGTAAGCATAAAGCTTTCTTTCCTAAATTTGCGGCTGTAGCGTATAAAGCATATGATTCCATTTCCACACCCATGCAGCCCATATTAGCCCATTTTTGCCAAGTAGTGTCATTATAGAAATTATCACTAGATAAAATATTACCAACATGTACTGGAATATTAAGTTCCTTTGCTTTATCATAAGCCTCTTTTGTTAATTCAAAGTCCGAAATCGCACTATAAACGCCATCAATTCCATATTGCTTAGCCCAGTTTGAGTTTGTACAAGCTCCTGAGCAAATCAATACATCAAATAAGTTAATATATTCTTTATATGATCCACATGTACCAATGCGAATAATAGTTTCAACATTATAATTAGTGTAAAGTTCATAAGCATAAATACCAATTGATGGCATTCCCATTCCCGAAGCCATTACTGATACTTTCTTTCCTTTGTAGTAGCCGGTATATCCATAAATATTACGAACAGATGTAACAAGTTTAACATCTTCTAAAAATGTATCCGCAATAAATTTGGCTCGTAATGGATCTCCTGGCATTAATACTGTTTTTGCAAAGTCATTTGCGTTCGCTCCAATATGTGGTGTAGGCATAAATAAATCCTCCTATAAACTAATATTAGTTTAGCATATAGGAGGGTAATTATTAAGTATTTTCTATTTTTTCATTGCAATAGTTTTTAATGAAGCATCTTCATATTTTGTAATCAAATTACGTTTATGTTTATATTCATTTTTAGCAATTTCACATATTTTTTTAATAATATCAATTAAAGAAATTTTTTGATTTTTAAACAAATAATAACTTAATGAACCTGGTATAGAATTTATTTCATTCAAATATAGTTTTTTGCTTTTTGCATCATACAAGAAATCAAAGCGCACCACTCCTAAGCAATTTAAATTTATAAATGCTTTTAAAGCATAAGTTTTAATTTCAGTTTGTAATACCTTTGTTATTTTGGCTGGTATAATATGTCCCGAATATTTAGATTGAAATAACTCATATTTATCCTTAAATGTTAATACTTTATCTTCCATATTTACCAACTCAATATCACTAACTATTTGATTATTTTCATCGCCAAGTACTGCGACATTAAGTTCTTTTAAGTGTTCTACTGAAGATTCCACTATAACTTCTTCATCATATTCAAACGCTATATTAAGATACTTTTGATATTCATCATAGTTATAAACTTTTTTTACCCCAATCGATGAACCTAAATGACTTGGCTTTATCACAAGAGGAAAATCAAAACCTTCTTTTATAATGGTGTCTTTACCTTTATAAAGTTTGAAGCAATCCACTACTGGTATTTCTAAATGTTTTAAAATAATTTTAGAAAAATACTTATCTTGTATAAGCGCTGAAGAAATCACGCTTGATGAAGTAGATGGAATATGCATAAAATCAAACAAAGCCTTCATTGTTCCATCTTCTGTTCCAAATCCATGGAAACAAAGTATTGCTACTTCAATATCGTCATAGTGGCACAAATGCTTAAATTGATAATAGCCATTTTTAAAAACAAATGTTCCTTTTATAAATTTTGTTTTATCTTCATAATTATCTTTATTTAATAGTGCTTTCCCTGTATAAAACACATTATCATGGCTTAAATAAATTGGCACAAATGGAATGTTATGTTTTTTTAATTCTTCCATCACAAACAAACTAGTCACAATAGAAATATCATGTTCTAATGAATTTCCTCCATAAACAACTGCGATTTTTTTCATAGATTTTCCTCCTAATACTATTTAATAAAATCTTTTTCCGCTCGTGAGCATAGCAAAATATAATCTAATTTTTTCTTTTTTAAATAACTTATTCCATCTCGATATTCATCAAATTTTTTATATCGCTTTTTTGCTTTATCTAAAGCTTCCATTAATTTTTCATTCGTTGATGATAAAATAACTATTTCATTAAAATGAGTCAACAATTTGCCGATTTCATAGTTTTGTTTGTCGCTACTTTCTCCTGCTTCAATTATTCCATTTAAAATAATCCCCTTTTTACCTTTAAAAGTATTAATAATATTGATAGCCTCACTAAGTCCAACAAAATTAGCATTATATGAATCATCAATAATAGTTGTTGTTCCTTTAGTTACACTCATTCGATGTGGTTCGGCTTTTATTAATGCCAAACGTTTAATAATATATTCCATTGGTAATTTTAAATACTCCGCTACTTTAATTGCTCCAATAAGATTAGTTAATTGATGTTTACCTAGTAAATTTACAAAGCATTTAATTCCTTTATATGTAAAATACGTTCCTTCTATTGTAACTACGATATTATTCACATCTTCTATGCTATAGCTAGTAGCGTTCTTTTTATGTTCACTTTTTAAATCCATATATGGAGAATCATTATTATAAAATATACCTTTTTTATCACTAACTTCATCAAATAAACTTAATTTTTCTTTTTGAATATTTGCTATTGTTTTAAATGTTGCTAAATGCATTTCCCCGATTGCGGTAACTACTCCAATTGTTGGCGTAAACATTTTAAAGAATTTTTTCATGGTATTAGGTGCATCTACACCTAACTCTACGATTAATATATCTTCATATGGCGTTAAATTATTATTAATAAACTTACATATGCCTAAAGGTGTATTAACAGAGCCTGGTGTCTTTAAAACATTGTATTTGCCATATAAAAGTGTATATAAATAATTTTTAAATGATGTTTTTCCATAACTCCCCGTAATAGCAATTATTTTTAAATTACTAGCTTTTTTAATTTTATTTTTTGCTTGCTTTATATAATGATATCGAATTAACATTTCAATTGGTAACAAAATATAATTTGCTAAAATCGTTATAAAAGAATTGAATAATATAACTACACTAACTAAGCAATAAGAAATAATATTAATGTTAAATAAGCATATAAGTGGCAATAAAGAACTAAATAATAATAAAGTTATACTCCGTCTTGTACATTTAAATAATATTTTTTTACTATTAATAATTTCTATTAATAAGGCTACAAATAATAAAGTATTTGCAATAATCGGAGAATACCAAATAAAACCTATTGACACTAATAATAATCCGAAGGGAATAATATTAATTATTTCCTTGTTCCATTCTTGATATTTTTGTTTTTCTAAAATCAGCATTCTTTTAGCGTCATAATATTGGCTAATAAATAGACTAGTTTTAAAATAAAGTAGTACAATTATTGCCATATATGAAAAAACATAAATTGTAACATCCATTAAGCGTTTTCCTCCTTTATTATTTCTAATAATAGATTTGCAATTGCGTTCACATTTAAAAGATAAGCAAAATGATCACCATTAATTACAATTAAATGGGATTTTTGAGAATATTTTTTTAGTTTAAGCATTTGTTTATAAGTTATTTCTTGGTCATTATTTCCATATACGATATAAATGTCGTTACTTAATTTACGCAAGTCTTTTTTATCTAAATACGCATGAACAATATTTAAAAATGTAAGACGATCAACACCACTAGAAGCTTGATAATCTCTACTTCCTTTTAAAAATGTAGGAATATTTTTTATGATTTTTATTTTTTTTAAATTTTTAAATATTTTATATAAAATTACTTTTAAATTTCTTTTTAAACTAAATGATGGCTTTATAGTAGAAGGTGCAAGTAAAAGTAAAGTTACATCATGATTTAAGGCATAGAATGACGCTAATTTGCCACCGAAAGAATGTCCAACAATAATGTCCGGAACAAAATTATATCGTTCAATTATTTTATTTATATAGTTAAGATAATCATCGATATTATAAACTTTTTCTAATTTTAAATTTTCATTACCCGGCAAATCGATTATCAAATAATTAGCAAAGTCTTTAATTCTTTTTGCTAATGGATACATCATTTCTTTGGTTTGTCCATAACCATGCAAAAATAAGATGTTTCTTTTTACTTTAGACTTCGTTTTATGAAAGATAACGTTTTTCATAAACATCCCTCCATTACACTTTTATGTAAAGAATAAAAATGCTATAATATACAAAAATATATGAGATAGGAGGGAGCAAAAATGATATTAAGTAACACATTTGATAGTAGATACCTTTATTGGATTGCTTTAATAGCTCTTGTTATTGGTGCTTTTTTGTTCTTTTTATCTTGCTTCATTCATGTAAAAAAAGGGTATGTTGCTATTATTGAAAGAATGGAAATATATTATGGCACTTATAAATCTGGATTTTATTTATTCGCGCCTTTTGTTTATCGTAGGGTTGGTATGTATAAAATTGAACCTACTGAATTTGAAGTAAAAGTAACAGATAAAATCATTAAAATAAAAGTACAAATTATCGATGTTAAAGAATATCATTATGCTCGTAAGTATTTTGGAGATGTTGTTAACGAATTACAAAATGAACATTATAACTCGATTGAAGAATATATTGATGCATTGCAATATGCTTTAGTGGCTATCGGTTGCTCATTAGTAAAGTAGGTGATTATATGTCATTAGAAACATTTGCTACTTCTTATCATACACATATATTTTTATGGCTAGGTATCTTTATATTAACTCTGTTATTAGAATGTTTTTCAAAGAAAACTATATCATTATGGTTTAGTGTTGCTTCTATTGCAGGATTATTAATTGCTGCATTAAGAATAGAATTCAAATTTCAATTTATAGCATTTTTAGTAATATCTATCATATTCATTATTATTAATGAATGCTATTTTCAAAAAATTGATGAAAAAAAAGAAAAAGGAGAAAATCAAAATGGAAAAAACCGCTGTTGAAATTATTTTAGATGAGAATAACGAAGAAAACGTTACACTTAGTTATGGTGACAACGAAGAAGTTGAATTCGAACAAGTTGCTGTAGTAGAATTAGATGACGATGTTTATGCTGTACTTCATCCAGTTGATGAAATAGAAGGCATAAATCCTGATGAAATATTAGTATTTAAAATTGATGTAAATACTAAAGACATCGAATTAATTGACGACGAAGATATTATTGACGAAGTCCTTGAAGCATTGGATTAAGGTAAATAAGGTAAATAATATGGATAATCAAATTGCCCCGAGTAGCAAGAAAAAAAGCACTCCATTTATTATTTGTTTAATATTACTTATTATTAGTTTATTAGCCTTACTTTTTAGTTCAATTATCTATATAAGCATCATCAAACTAATGACTAGTGACAATAACGATATTGTTGCTCCATTTGGCCTAATCGTTTTATTACCACTTTATTTTATGACATTTGGTTTATCCGCTATAACGTCAATATCAAGCTTTGGTGTTTCTTTATATAACGTAATAAAATTCAAAGAAAAACGAGAGAGAATAATTATGATTATAAGCATTATCATTATAGTTATTTTAGTTATCATGATTATCATATTATATTCTATAAATGGTATTAATAGTGGTAATACACCAAGCACTAGCCCAAGCGTAAGCGCATAAAAAAAGATATGGTATATGGTTATTCATATAACACATAAAGCCATATCTTTTAATTTACTTTTAAATTATTTTCTATTCTTTAGCGTCAAAATAATCCTCTAAGACACGATAAATATTATCTAAGGCAACAGAAACTAATTCACCATTTGCCGCGATAGAAATACGTCCTGTTTCTTCTGAAACAACAATAGTAATTGCATCAGTAGCTTCACTTATACCCATAGCAGCACGATGTCTTGCACCATATTTACCCGCTAATGGCTTTGTTGTTGGAGTGTAATAAACACTGGCTGAAACGATAATACCATCTCTAATAACTATAGCACCATCATGTAAACGTGTACCAGGATAGAAAATAGTTTGAATAATTTCTTTTGTTACAGGAGCATTAATAATAGTTCCTGTTTTTATGTAATCTTCTAAACTATCTTTTCTTTCAAATGTAATTAAGGCACCTGTTTTTGTTTTTGATAGACTTCCAACTGCGTCACAAACAATGCTAAGAAGTTCTTCTTGATCAATCAAAATTTTATCCTCGGCATTTTTTCCACCAAACCATTTAAATGTTTTGACAGTTTTAGATGGGTTAGCAACATAGTTACGGAATGCACCAGCATTAATTAAACCAACAACCGATATAAATAATGATAATCCAAACGCAATAACAATTGCAGTTACATTTAAATTAAATGCTAAACATACAAGAGCAAGTGCTCCAAAAACACCAATAATAATACGGACCATTGTTCTTTTAAATAAAACTATTCCCGCAGTAATAAGTAATATAATTAATATTGCACTTAATATAAAATCAACATTTGATATATTTTCAATGAAATTAACACTTTCTAGATACATAACTTTGCCTTCTTTACTCCTCTTAACCTAAAAGTTAAAATGCTCTATTTAATTTTATTAAAAGAAAGCAACAATGTAAATAAAATAATTGAAATTTATGTAAAAAATTACAATTTTTGATGATTTATATATTCTTTCATCTCTTTTGCAATTTTGTTGTATTCTTCAAGAACATTTTTAGAGCACAAAATAAATTCCTTATCTAAATAATTCTTATTTTCTTTTATAAAATTCATCACTTGATAAACACCCATATCAATTGTTTTCAATACTTCTATACATAATGAAAAATCATCTTTAGAACATGTTTTAATTTTACACATACAAACAGCCATTTTTTGCATAACATTTAAGTTATTGCCTTCTTTACCAATTTGCATAAGTTCTTTGACTTCTATTTCATATTTAGATATTCTTTCTATAATTCCATTTATAAATTCTTTCGTTTCTAAAACATTCGATTTGCTTGCATAAACACGAAATACCGCTGCTGCCATATGTAAATAAGATAAAAATTTATTTTTTTCTTTATTCATTTTAATCACCATACATAGTTTAAGTAAAAAAAAGAATTTATATTCATTTTTAAATAAAAAGTATTTTAAATCAAAAGATTTTTAAATAGTTAATACTAAGTAAGATCTAAATGTGGTTAATTAGGAAATAATATTTACTTTTTTAAATATATTTCAAACATACACTATTACACGTTTTATGAAAAATAATATGAATATCATCAAAACAGCAAATAAGATTCGAAAATGATTAGTGACAACAGATACTAGAAAACAAAAAATGATGTGCTTTGACACAGCTGTTTATCAAACACAAATTTAATATCTAGGCTGTTTTTTCGTCAATAGCACATCCGCTATTATTATTATACACAAAAAATTGAAACATGAAACACTTAAAAAAAAGAAACAAAAAATATGAAGAACTTTCAAAACTTCGACATATTAAGTTACATAAGTTTAGACATAGCTGCGCTACTG
>CAKPJO010000038.1 GCA_934162685.1 uncultured Bacilli bacterium
TCCTTGCTCTACTTCGATAGATTCGTCAGCAGTAACACCTGTTACAGCAACTTTTTTGCCTTCGATTACTGGTTCAGTACCTTTAGCGCCTTCTGCATAGAAGTGAGATACATAACTTGTAGGTGCTTTATCAACTGCAGATGCACCAAATGTAACGTAGTCACCATAAGTGCCTAAGAATACATCTTTATCTGTTAATGACCAAATTAAAGTTTTCCATTCAGCTTTGTATTTCCATACACCTGTTGCGCTATCTTTGATTACAGCGTTAAGGTGAGTACCACTAGTTTCAGCTTGAATGAATTTCTTAGCTGTACCACTCATGAAGTATAAATGGAATCCGCCTTCTGCTTCTTCAACGAACATATCAGTTGCTTCAGCAACATTAGTTGTAGATGCAATGTAGTAACCGCTCATTTCGCCTTTCATATAGTACATAGCATCTTTTGCAGTTTGTTTGAAACCAAACTTGTATGCAGTGCCTGCTACTGGAGTATCAACAATACCATATTCTTTAGTTGGTGTTACAGTTGAACCTCCTGTACTTGTGCTAGTACTTGGCTTCGTGCTTGTGCTAGTACTTGGCTTTGTGCTTGTACTAGTTGAGTTTGATGGTGCTGGTTCTGTAGAGTTGTTTGAACTATTTCCTCCACAAGATGCAAGAGCCATCATAATTAATGGTAATAGAATAACTTTCTTTTTCATAATAAAATTATATTTCCTCCCTTTTCTACTACATTATTCATTATATATAGGAAAAATTATAATTGCAAATATATAATTTGTTCCTATTATTGAAAAGGTTTTCAATAAATTACTAATTGTAAATTTATGATTTTTATGCTTAGTTACTAGTTAATGATACAATCATCTTTATCAGTTATACGTTTAATGTTAAAGTCAAATGACTCTTTTCCATTAAAACTTGAATACCCTAATGAACCAAAAATATTGATATAATCGTAATTATCTAATAATTCTTTTGAATAATTAAAGCCGATTATTTTTTGATTTACGGATAAAGGATACAAAATATGTAGTTTAGATTTTGAGTATGCAAGGTTACTAACTTTAATATTAGAAATCTTTAATAATGGTAATTTAAATCCTTCTCCAAATGGAGAAAGTGTTCGAATAAAATTATAATTATCTTTATTAATATCAGTAATTGATATATCTAAATAATCTTCTTTTTCTTCAATAAAAGGGTTATTAAGAGCATATTCTTCAAAGCGTACTTTTAAATCTTCAATATTTTTTGTTTCAAGTGATAAACCACCAGCTTGTTCATGACCACCACTAGTGATAAATATGTCTTTATTTTCTAAAAAGAATTTATTAATCGCTAGTCCTTTTTTTGAACGCGCACTACCTTTATATATATTAGAATCTAAATGATCTTTTGTAAGCACTATGGCAGGTAAATTATATTTATTCATTAGCGCATTAGCGGTTAAGCCAATTATACCTTCTTTTAATTCAGTAACTGCTATAATGCCATGCACATTATCTTCAACATGTACTTTATCTGCACTACTACGCGTTAATAATTTACGTTTTTCATTTGTTTCATTAATAAAATTATATATTAAATCGATGCGTTCTTTATTTTGCGTAGTAAAGTATTCCACTAAGACATTAATAGATGTATTTTCAATCATCCGCCCGATAGCGTTAATTTTAGGAGCCATTTTTAGCCCAATGACATTTTCATCAATAATAGATTCTTCGGAAAGCAAACGAATTGAATAATAGTTGTTTTTATTCATATAATATATGCCTAAACGAACGATATCACGATTATAACTAACTAAAGGCATCATATCCGATATTGTCGCCATTGACGCTAAAGAAAGTAAATATTCATCGTATTTATTGAGTAAACTACTTGCTAACATAAATGCAACATAAGCACCACAACAAACAACATTACCATAATTAGAAATAATTGGATGTAATATTGCTTCAACATCAGGTAAGATTTCTTGTCTTTCATGATGATCGGTAACAATTACTTTCATCCCTAAATCATATGCTTTTTGGATGGCTTCAAATTGAGCAATACCATTATCAACGGTGATTATAAGTTTATAGCCTTTATCATAAAAATCTTGTACACGTTTAGCATTTAAGCCATATCCATCTATATAGCGTGAGGGAATATAATAACCAATACGATAATTTAGCATATTAAAGCATTTGACCATGATTGATGTTGACATAATTCCATCACAATCATAATCACCATAAATAACGATTTTATCATTATTAGACATAGCTTTTTTAATGATTTCTGTTGCTTTTTTCATGTCGTTAAAATTATTATAACTTGGTAAAATAATTTCTTCGATAGGCTTAGTAAGTTCTTTATATTGTTCATCATTTATATTAAAGTAATTTAGTAATTTAGTTTTAAAATCCATAATGTTTCCTTTTTTATAAAATTAAAAGGACTGTTTTGCAGTCCTTAATTTAAATTAGTCATTAATACCAGGGAATAATGATTCTTCTGGTTCAGCAGATTTATGACCGCCTTTGATATTTCCAGTAGTTTCTTTTTGCTTTTTCTTTCTAGCAATCTTAGGTAAATGAACGTTAACATCACCAAATAATTTAATAAAGAACATTTGTAATGGAACGTAGCAAGTTACGTTTAGCATTGTGATCATTAAGTATCCAAGTGCCATTGCTAAGAATATAGATTCAAATGCTGGATGTCCAAATCCAAAGAAGAATACTGCAAGTAAGAAGCTTAATCCGGATAATAATAATAATTGGAATGCTACTAATGAAAGAGCATTAGTATTATTGTCAATAATTGATATTTCAGTATTCTTACGATCATTAGCTACTTCTTTTGCTTTAGCGCCAATAATAATAGCGAATATTGCATTAACAATTGTAACAGCAATTAGAGAAATAAATGTTGCGGATGTTACTTCTAATCTTGTTAAAGAGAATAATCCTAATGGTATAAAGTTAACAATTACACCAACAACAAGATTTGCTAATCCACGAGCTAAGCCAAATCTAATTAAGATATAAACAGCACTTACAGCCACTAATACAGAGGCAACAATTAAGATATTAGATAATGAAGGTTGACTTACATTAATATTTGGATTTGTACCAGTTTGACGAACATCTTTAAGAGTCATAGAATCAATTTCAGAAGCATCAACAACGATTAATGAAGATAAGTAATCATTGATTGTCATTTCTACATTATTAATAGTAACTTTATTATCACCATTAACTTTTCCATCAAAGTCAACGACATAGTAATATACTTTTTCATCATTATCATCAGTAGTATTGAATGTATCAATGTTAGCTACTTTGACATTAGCATTTTTTAATTCGTCGATATCAATTTTTTCTTGGAAATAATTAATACCTTCAACAATTACATCTTTATTATCAGCATATTCATGAATTTCGTAATATGCACGAGTGAATGATTGGCCACTTTCGTTATTAACAACACCATTACCACTTACGCCGAATCCAATCATTGCAGCGGCACAAGCAAGCATAACAACACATGTAGCAATTAAATTACGTTTAGCAGGTTTTGTAAAGTTTAAATGGTCCGAAGTATGTTTGTTTTTCTTCATCAGATAAAGAAGGAACTAAATCTTTCTTAATAGCGAAATAACCATATTTGTTTTGTAAAGAAGTATCGTTAGTAATTAACCAAGTCATTAAACGATGAATTGTAATATTTACTAAGAAACTTATTAATGAGCCAATTACTACTGCTACAGCAAGACTTGCGATTGCACCTTGACCAACGAAGTAAGCAATACCTGCTAATAAGAATGTTAATAAATGCATATCGATTAATGTAATGAATGAACGTTTATGAGCTTCAGTATTAGCTTTCTTTAATGTACGACCACGGTATACTTCATTTTTGAAGTTTTCCATATATACAATTGAACTTGCTAATGATAATAATGTTATAACAACAATAGCAATTAACGCAGAAGCATTAAATGTCATACCAATAACATTAAATATAGCAAATGTTGCAAATAAAGTAATAATTACATTTAAACTAGCGTTAATACCTTGTAAACGATAGAACCAAACCATTGAAATAACAACAAGAAGCAAGCTACATACTAGTGCTAATAAAGTACGAGAATTACTTAATAAATTTGGCTTACCATAAGTAATAAATGCTTCAGCAGTTGGATCAATGAAATCATCATGTAAGAATGTTAGTTTTAAATCAATATTTTTAGCATTGAATAAGTTAACATACATCTTAGCTTTTTCAGCATTTAATGCATATGCATTAGAGTTTGAATCAGTAGAATTATTAGTAATTTTGATAGCAATAGTATTTTTATCACCATTGAAATTTAAACTTGCTGGATCAAACATACATAATATACGATTAGCGATATCTTCATTACCTTCTTTTTTAGAATCTTCAAGAGTATCGGTATCAGGATTAAAATCTGACCATAATAATAATTTTGCTTCATCTGCAGTTGATTCTTTATCACTACTACTAGTAGCGCCTAACGAAGAAGCATGTTCTGTTAATATTTTTAATGATTCAAGATTTTTAACAGGAATTACAAAGTAAGCTTCAGCACCAATAAAATCAACTCTAGCAGTACTTCCATCGAAAATATTACCATTGTTTGCGTATTCTGATTCACCAGATGATTCAAGAGCATCACTAGTTGCTAATGTGAATGAAGAATTGAAACTCATTAATTGTTTAATGTGATTATATTGGTCACTATAATCTTGAGCAACTAAAACACGAATTTGATTATGGGCATTTTCTACGTCGTTTGCTACTTCTTCAATAACAATTTCATAACGAGTAACACCTGCATCGTTTAAACGTGATGATAAGTCATTAGCTAATTTGTTCATTTGTGATTTACTAATAGTTGTATCATCATCAGTATTTAAATTTTCAACGGTATAAACAAATTCTCTTCCGGAAGTGAAATCTAATGATAAATTAGAATTTTTCATCATACCTGGAGTAGAGAAACCGATTCCAAATAAAATCGTTACCGCTAACATAATAAAAGCTATAAATCTGCGCATATCTTATTCCTCCAAAACAAGTTTACTTTTAAGTAGTAAAAATTTAATACATAACGACAAGTTATATTTAATATAAATATACTGTACCTTGATACTCTACACTTTTTTTAACATTAATGCAATAATAAGGACAAAAAAATGAATAAAAAATCAACTATTAAAACTATTATTACCATTTTAGGATTAGGATTTATCGCAAAACTTTTATCAACGATTGCTAGAATTCTCATGACTCGCGAACTTGGAGTTACTGGAATGGGACTATATCAGTTAGCAACACCATGTATGTTATTAGTTATTACTCTTGCACAATTTGGCTTACCAACGGCAATGGCAACGCTAGTTAGTAGGCATAAAGAAAAGGCTAAATTGCTTTTATCAACAGGTTTAGTAATGGCTTTTTTTATTGCTATAATTATGATGATATTAGTTACTTTATTAGCGCCAGTTATTGCTAATAGTATCTTAAAAAATGATGATCTTACATTAACAATTTACGCGTTAGCGCTTCTCATACCTTTAGTGAGTTTATCAGCGATTATAAAGGGCTTTTTTCTTGGATTAAATGAAATTGAACTTACTTCTACTTCCACTATTATGGAGGAGGTAGGGCGCATAATATTTATCATTTGTTTTTTAAACTTTTTTGTCGATAAAGGTGCAAATTATGGATCATTTGGTGCGATGATTGGTGTATGTGTTGGTGAAATATTTCAAACTTTATATATGGTCATATTTAATGACAAAAAATTATATTTACGAGTAAATGAATTATTAGCGTTTGAGAAAGAAGATTGTTTATATGAATCTAAAAATATTGTAAGGTTGTCATTGCCATTAACTTTATCTCGACTTGTTGGTTCCACTACTTATTTTGTTGAATCAATTATTGTTTCAAATTTATTATTAAAATATGGCATGACTACTTTAGAAATAACACATGATTATGGTATTCTTTCAGGATATGTTATGCCAATGTTATTAATGCCAGGATTTTTTGCCACCGCATTTGCTAATTATTTATTACCAAAACTATCTACTTTTATTTCTAAAAAGAAATTTAAATCTGCTCAAAAATTATTTAAAAAAGTACTTTTAGTTTCTGGATTAACTGGTTTGTTTTTTTCACTAGTATTTTTCTTTTTTGGAGATAAAATTATGTTTATCTTATATGGAACAAGTGAAGGATTTAAGTTAGTTAAATATTTTGCATTTCCGTTTCTTCTTTTTTACATAGAAGCACCAATAGTCACCGCTATGCATGCTTTAGATTTAACTAGTAAAGCATTTTACGCTACAGTTATTAGTTGCATTATGCGTATTTTGCTTTTAATTGTACTAGCAGGTAAAATGCATGTTACCGCAATTGGAGTTGGCACTATTGCTGCGGTATTTATTGATATTGCAATGAATGGATTCTTTGTTATTGATCGTTTATTTTTTCACAATGAAAAGATCATTCTTAAGAGCTAAGCACACAAAGACATCTTTTACATCTTTAATATTTTTAGTTATCAATTCTTCCTTTAGCCATTCTTCACTTTTATTTAAACGCTTTAAAGTTTGTTTTATTATTACTCCATCACTAATTAGTGGTTCAGGATCTAATACATGACAATCTTTTTTAGTTATGACATTTAATGTTCCATTATCTTCTAAAATAGCAAAACTTACTTCATCAGGAGATTGAATATCTTTTGTCCTTAATTGACACATTAAATCTTCTATCGTATAGCGTTCTTTTTTCATAACTTTTTGTTGAATTTCACCGTTATAAATAATATAGCTTGTTTTCCCCTCTAAAATCGAACGCATTTTATTTGATTTTAGCGATATAAAAGCAGAAATAAGTTGCAAAATTACAATGACTGATATTGGAATAATGGAATGTAATATACTTGTATCTGGCTCATTTAATGATAAAGAAAATAATTCTGATATTACAAAAAATACGACAATATCGAAAGTTGATACTTCGCCTATTTCTCTTTTTCCCATAATTCTTAAAATAATAAGTAAAAACACATAGCAAATAATAGTTTTAAAAATTATATTAAATATTTCTGTAATAGTCATAATTTTCTCCTTAAGTTAATACATTTAATTGAGTAGCGGGGTGTAATAATGAAAAAATACTTTTCCAACATTAGTGTATCCATTTTATTTCTTTTTATCGCAACATTAGTTTTATCACTTGTTTTAACGCTTTTATCTTATAACAACATTATAAGCATGGATGCTTGCAAGATTACGATTATGATTTTAAGTTTTATAATTTTTTTCACTTTTGGCATACTATTCGGAAGAAAAATGCAAAAAAAAGGACTATTAAATGGTCTAGTCCTTGTTGTAATTTATGGATTATTTCTCCTTGTATATTACTTACTTGAAGGTAAAGAATGGACAAGTTATGCAACAGTTGTTAATTCTGTGAGAGCCTTATTAATTCTTACTGGTTCAATAATTGGTGTAAATACAAAGAAAAAATTAGAATAGAGAACCTTGATGGTTCTTTTTTAAATGTTTATAGGCATAATCAGTTGCAACACGTCCTCTTGGAGTACGATCAATTAAACCAAGTTGTAATAAATATGGCTCGTACACATCTTCAAGGTTATTTGTTTCTTCTCCTATTGCTGCACTTAAAGATTCAAGTCCAACGGGACCGCCTTTAAAGCGATCAATAATCGTGTTTAAATAACGGATATCAACGTCATCTAAGCCTAATGAATCAACTTTTAGAGCATTAAGCGCATCAAGAGCATCTTGATAAGTAATATTGTCGGTACCCCTAAAGTTAGCAAAATCACGAACTCTGCGGAATAAACGATTAGCAATACGCGGTGTGCCGCGTGATCTTTTGGCAATTTCTAAACTTGCTTCATCATCGATGGTTGAATTAAAAACTAACGCCGTTCTTTTTACGATAGTTTGAATTTCTTCAATAGTATAGAAATTTAATTTTTCCATAATACCAAATCTTGCTCTTAATGGAGCGGTTAAGTCACCAGCTCTTGTGGTCGCGCCCACTAAAGTAAAAGGTTGAAGTGGTAAAGTAATAGTTTTTGCTCCAGCATCACGTTGTACAACGATTGATAAAGTAAAATCTTCCATTGCACTATATAAAACTTCTTCAACAACACGAGGAAGACGATGTATTTCATCGATAAACAAAATATCGCCAGCTTCTAAATTCGTTAATATAGAAGCTAAATCACCAGTTTTTTCAATAGCGGGTCCATTAACACATTTAACATTACCATGCATTTCGTTACCGATAATATAAGCTAAAGTAGTTTTACCTAAGCCTGGTGGACCATATAATAAGACATGATCAAGTGTTTCATTACGATTTAAAGCTGCACCAATGAAAACTCGTAAGTTATCTTTTAAATCGTTTTGTCCAATATATTCATTTAAGTATTGCGGACGTAATGAGACTTCAGATATATCATCATTATTTTTATTTGCATTTAATAATCTATCCATCTTATCACCTCAAAACTTTTAAAGCATCACGAATAATTGTCGAAGAATCTTTTGTTAAATCAATCTTCTTAAATGCTTCATCAATTTGACTTACTTTAAATCCTAAAGCTTTTAATCCTTCTTTAGCGTCAAGAGCGTCATTACTCAATCCTAATTCTTTTGAATCATTAACTTGTACTTCTCCTTTTAAATCAAGGATAATTTGCGCTGCCGCTTTAGCGCCAATACCAGGTAATTTCTTTAAATAACTTACATTAGAAGTTAAAATTGCAGTTTTTAAGTCTGTTGGTCGAGTTTGACTTAAAGCATTAATTGCAGTTCTAGGTCCAATACCTTTAACTGAAATTAGATTTTCAAATATTTCTTTTTCTTCAAGGGTTAAAAAACCAACTAAAAATTGTTCATCTTCACGAATAACTTGATAAGTATAGACACGAACTAGTTCATCGATTTTATAATCTTCCGAATGTGAGACAAGAAGTTGATAACAAACGTCATGTACATCAATTACTATATAGTTTTCTTTAATAGTATCTATATAACCTTTTAGAGAGTAAAACATAATATCACCTCAAATTAAATGATTAATTAATCATTATGATAAATATTATCATTAACGCTATGATAATTACTGCCGATAATAATGCAAAAATAATTTTATTTTCGTTGTTCTTATCGTTCATAAAATCACCGCTATTATTATATACAAATTTTGCTATAAATTAAAGAAAAAGCATTGATTTTCACAATGCTTCTCATTTTTATGCAATATATTCGAATTCAAAGTCACATAATATGACGGTGTCTCCATCTTTAGCGCCCATTGCTCTTAAACGATCATCAACACCAATTTTACGCATATAATTGAGTAGTTTTAATAAGCCTTCATCAGTAGAAAGATTAATTAACTTATAAGTACGTTCAATTCTTTCTCCTTTAATAATGTAGGTATGATCATTTTTCTTAACGATTTCAAAGTCACCGTCATTTTCAGCCTTAGCTTCATAAACTTTAACGCCGCTTTGAATGTTTTCTTCGTTATATAAACTAAACATTGGTGTTTTATCTAATAAATCAGCGATTTTATAGCATAATTTATCAACGTTTTCATTTGTTAAAGCTGATATACCAATTACTGGTTTACGAATCTTTTTATGTAAGTATTCTAGACGTTCTTTCGCACCATCTTCATCCATTTTAGAGCCAACAACAATCATTGGACGTTTATTTAATCCATATCCATAAGCTTTTAATTCTTTATTGATTTTGCGGTAATCTTCAACAGGATCACGCTTACCAGACATATCAACGATATGAACGATAACACGGCATCTTTCGATATGACGTAAGAACTGTAATCCTAATCCTTTACCTAAATGTGCGCCTTCAATTAATCCTGGTAAATCTGCTGCGACAAATGATCTACCGTCAGGTACTCTTACAACTCCTAAATTAGGAACAATGGTAGTAAAATCATAATCACCAATTTCTGGTTTAGCAGCTGAGATTATGCTTAATAATGTTGATTTACCAACGCTAGGGAAACCAACAAAGCCTACGTCCGCTAGAAGCTTAAGTTCAAGTACTAATCTTTTCTTTTCGCCTGGCATTCCATTTTCGGCAATTCTAGGAGTACGATTAGTAGGTGATTTAAAGCAAGCATTTCCTCTTCCACCTCTTCCGCCTTTAGCAACAACGAATTCTTTTCCTTCTACTGATAAGTCACAAATGAAATTACCTGTTTTTTCTTCAGTTACAACTGTTCCAATTGGTAATTCAACGATAACATCATCAGCGCATTTACCATATTGGTTCTTGCCCATACCTTTTTCACCATCTTTAGCAATTATACATTTAGAATGGCGAAAGTTCATCAAAGTAGTAACACCTTTAGAAGCACGGAAAATAATAGATCCGCCTCTTCCACCATTACCACCAGATGGGCCGCCACGAGAAATAAATTTTTCTCGATGGAAAGCAATCATTCCGTTTCCGCCATTACCGGCACGGACTTCAATTGTCGCTTTATCTATAAACATAATTTCATCCCCTAACTTTAAATTCAAAAAAAGGCCTGTTTTAAGCAGGCCTAAATTAACTATTCAGCAATTTCGTAAACTGATACGCGTTTTCTATCTTTACCGACACGTTCGTATTTAACGATTCCGGATTTTGTAGCAAATATAGTATCATCTCCACCACGCATTGTATTGACGCCTGGATAGATTTTAGTTCCGCGTTGACGATAAATAATCGAGCCTGCTGTAGCAAATTGACCATCTGCTTTTTTAGCTCCAAGACGTTTTGATTCAGAATCACGTCCGTTTTTTGTAGATCCAACACCCTTCTTAGAAGCGAAGAGTTGAAGATTTAACTTAAACATCATGGCGATGCACCTCTTTCTTACTTAATAATTTTTATGTTATTTGGATAGCTATCTTCAATGGTTCTTAATTGAACAATCATTGTTTCGATAACTATTTCATCATGAGTAGTAATTTCATGATTACTAGTTACTTCTACTAGTCCATCAGTAACTTTGATGTCATAATTACTAGCATCTAAATTATTTAGAGCTCCAATTACGATACTAGATACACCAGCACATATTAGGTCTTTACCATAATCAGCACTTTTAGCGTGTCCAGAGACTTTCAAATATGCAAATTTATTATCTACATACTTGATATTAACTTTAATCATAATTATGCATTAATTGCTTCAATTACTAAGCAAGTATATGGTTGACGATGACCGATGGTCTTACGTTCATTTGCCTTGTTCTTGTACTTGAAGACGCGGATTTTCTTGCTCTTACCTTGCTTTTCAACTTTAGCAGTAACTGTAGCACCTTTAACGTAAGGAGTACCGATAGATACTTTAGCATCAGCAACAAGTAAAACTTTATCAAATGTAAATGTTGATCCAACTTCTGCTTCTAATTTTTCAACGAAGATTTTTTGTCCAACTTCAACTCTGATTTGTTTTCCGC
>CAKPJO010000039.1 GCA_934162685.1 uncultured Bacilli bacterium
GTACTTCTTTACCATCATAATCAAATGGCTCAGTAAATTGTGGATATTCTAGAAGTCCGTTTTCAAAAGATTCTTCGACAATTGATTCGCTAGATATTGCTCCATCAATTAATCTTATAATCGCATCACTAATAACCATTGATCCAAGTTCTCCACCAGTAAGTATATAATCACCAATAGAAACACATTCATCAATATAATCATTTACACGTGAATCAACACCTTCATAATGACCACATATAATAATCAAGTGATCAAGAGCAGCGAACTCATGTGCGATTTTTTGATTAAAAGTGCGTCCAATTGGAGACATAAGAATGGTGTGAGAAGAAATACTTTTGACACTTTTAAGAGCGTCTAGTATTGGTTGACATTTCATAATGAGGCCTGCGCCACCACCAATAGGAGCGGAATCAACGCGACCATATTTATCTTTGGTAAAGTCACGAATATTTATTATCTCAATTTCAACGCTTTCTTTTGCTAGAGCCCTTTTTATTATTGATGTATTTATAAATCCATCAAACATTTCAGGAAATAAAGTTAATATAGTTATTTTCATAGTAATCCCTCAATAACATGAATGATTATTTTTTGATTTTTTATATCAACTTTTTTAATAAATGCTTTTACAAAAGGTACGAAGAAGTCTTTAGCGCCTTCTCTTTTTACTCGTAAAGTTTGATAAGAAGCATATTCTTCCACATCTTTAACTTTTCCTAATTTATTATTATTCTCGTCATATACATCGCAATTTTTCAAATCAGAATAGTGATAAAATCCTTTAGGTAAAATAGCATCGGATTTTTCAATTTGTACTAAATTATTAATACATGGAGTAATTGTTTCAATATTAGGAAATTCCTCAAATGAAACAATATCAAATTCCTTATCTTTTCTAAATGATTTAACTATACAATTTACTCGTTCTTTAGTTTTTTCGTTAAAAAGAGTAACGTTATTTCCTTTTTCGTAACGATTATAAGAAAAATCAGAAGAAGAGTAAATTTTAACTTCACCTTTTAAGCCGATAGTTTTAACAATTTTTCCTAGTGTAATGTATTCCATAATTTTTTCCTTTAAAAAAATGAGGATAATTAGTCCTCATTTTCTTCTTCAAAAGCTTCAAATTTTAAGTGTATTCTTTTGCCTTCTAATTTTCCTGCAATAGAAATAACTTCTCGTAAAGCATCCGCAACTGAACCTTTACGGCCAATTAAACGCGCTGTGTCGTTAGCATCACTAACAACAAGAAGTACAACATCTTTTTCTGATTCACTAGGCATTTGTCTAATGATCATTGATTCAGGTTTTTCAACGAAAGAATCTACGAAAGCATGGATAATCTTTTCGTAATCCATGAGAATTATTCTCCTTTTTTAGCTTTTACAATGATACCTTGTTTTGAAAATAAAGCGCGAACTGTATCAGAAAGTTGAGCACCATTTCTAATCCATTTGATTGCTTTTTCTTCATTGATTTTTGCAGCATTGTTTACATCTTTAGGATCATATGTTCCTAATAATTCAATGTAACGTCCATCACGTGGGAATCTGCTATCTGCAGCAACAATTCTATATGAAGGATCATTGTGACGACCAGTTCTTGTTAATCTAATTTTTACAGCCATTTTAATAATCTCCTTTTTTAACGTTATTAGTATAGTAGAAACATTTACTGGTGTCAAGTATTTTTACTTAACAGTAATAAAAAAATTGAAATTTAGCCAAAATAAAAATGCATTTTATTTGACATATACCCACTAGGGGTATATATTGATATCGTAACGAGGTGAATTTTATGAGTGAAAAAAAATGTTGTTGTGCTGAGCGAAACAAATTAAGAACTCAGGAAGAAAAAAACAATTTAGAAAAAAGAGTAAATCGTATTATCGGACAAATGAATGGTATAAAGAAAATGATTGAAGAAGATCGTTATTGTAGTGATATTATTATTCAATTGTCCGCAATTGACAAAGCAATAAAAAGTTTAGCTAATTTAATGATTGATAATCATATTCGCACTTGTGTTGTTGAACATATAAAGAATGATGATTATTCCGATATTGAAGATATTTCGACATTCTTTAAGAGGTTCCAATAATGAAACAAAAATTTTCTGTTTTAGGCATGAGTTGTGCAGCTTGTGTTGGCCATGTAAATAAAGCAGTAGCGCGTCTTAAAGGTGTAAATAATGTTGATGTTAACTTGTTGTCTAATTCAATGGTAGTGGATTATGATGAAAAAGTAATTAATATTAATGATATTATTAATGCAGTTAGCAATGCTGGATATGGTGCAAAAACATATGAAAAAGTTAATAATAATGTAGCATTAAAAAAAGATTTACATAAATTGATCGTAGCATTTATCCTATTAATTTTACTAATGTATGTATCTATGGGCCATATGGTTGGATTACCATTACCACCATTTTTGACTGGACACATGAATGCCTTGTGGTATGCATTAACACAACTAGTAATTACTATTCCAGTGTTAATTATTTATCGTAAGTATTTTATATCTGGTTATAAAAAATTATTTAAATTAGCGCCCAATATGGACTCTCTTATTGCAATAAGTGCCACGGCGTCAATGGTCTATGGAATATTTGCTATTGTAATGATTTCAATTGGCTTATCTAATTCTAACATGGAATTAGTTAGTGAATACCATCATAATTTATATTTTGAATCCGCAGCAATGATATTAACTTTAGTAAGTTTTGGTAAATATTTGGAGCAATTGTCTAAAAGAAAAACTACACAAGCTATTTCAAAATTGATGGATTTAGCACCTAAAAAAGCACTAGTTTTAAAAGATAATAAAGAAGTTGAAGTACCTGTTGAAGAAGTTAAAGTTGATGATTTAGTGGTAGTAAAAAAAGGATTCGCTATACCTGTTGATGGCGTTATTGTCGAAGGAAATGCTGCGATTGATGAAGCTAATATAACTGGTGAAAGTATGCCAGCTCAGAAAGGCGTTAATCAAGTTGTTTATACATCTACAACTATAAATGCTGGATATATTATTATTAAGGCCACAAAAGTTGTTGAAGATACATCAATTGCTAATATTATAAAATTAGTTGAAGAAGCTAGTAATTCTAAAGCACCGATTTCTCAATTAGCGGACAAAATTGCCAGTATATTTGTTCCTATTGTGATGGGTATATCATTATTAAGTTTTGTAATATCAATTATTGCAAGTAAAGATTTTAATTTATCATTTAACTTTGCTATTTCAGTACTTGTTATTGCATGTCCTTGTTCATTAGGACTAGCAACACCAGTAGCTATTATGGTTGGAACAGGTGTTGGAGCAAGTAATGGCCTATTAATAAAAAATGCGGAAATTTTAGAAAAATCACACCTTATCAAAACTATCGTATTTGATAAAACCGGAACACTAACAAATGGAAAACCAACTGTTACAGATTTTATTAATATAGATATTGATAACGATTTATTATCAATAATATATAGTATGGAAAATAAATCTGAGCACCCATTAGCTAGCGCTATTACGAGTTACGCAAATGTGATAGGTGCAAAAATTATTGACATAACTAACTTTAAAGCTATTGAAGGCCAAGGAATTGAAGCTAAATTTAATAAGGATATTTATTATATCGGTAATGCAAGCAATGTAAAAATTGATGAACAAAGTCAAAAAAAATTAGAGCAATTATCTAAAGAAGGTAAAACATCATTAGTAGTTACAAAAAATAAAAATCTTGTAGCAATTATTGCTTTAAAAGATGAAATTAAGAAGAATTCAGTTTTAGCGATACATGAATTACAAAAAATGGGCATTAGAACAGTTATGCTTACTGGTGATAATAAAATAACCGCTCAAACTATCGCTGATGAAGTAGGAATTAGTGAAGTAATTGCAGAAGTTCTACCAATTGATAAGCAAAATGTTATCAAGTCATTAAAACATGATGACAAACATTTAGTGGCTATGGTTGGTGATGGCGTTAATGATGCTTTAGCACTTACCACTGCGGATTTAGGTATATCACTTAAAGGTGGTAGCGATATTGCTTTAGAAACAAGTGATATTGTCTTGTTAAGAAATGATTTACTTGATGTTGTTAATGTTATTAATTTAAGTAAAAGAGTTTTAAATACAATTAAAGGAAATCTATTCTGGGCATTCTTTTATAACTCAATTGGTATTGTATTAGCTTCAGGATTGTTATATCCTTTATGGCAAATCAAACTTAATCCTATGATTGGATCATTAGCAATGAGTTTAAGTAGCGTATTTGTTGTATTAAATGCTTTAACAATAAACTTGTTTAAGCCGAAAAAATATATTGAAAGCGAAAAGGAGAAAAAAGAAATGAAAGAAATAGTACTTCAAGTTAAAGGTATGATGTGTGAACATTGTAAGAAACATGTGAGTGATGCTTTATCAAAAGTTCCAGGAGTGGCACGTGTTGATGTATCTTTAAAAGAAAACACTGCGAAAGTTTATTCTAATAAAGAACTTGATCGTAATGAATTGATTAATGCTGTAAAAGAAGCTGGCTACGAAGCAAAGTAAATGTGTTGTTAAGTTAAGTTAAATGTGATAAAATTTGATTACAAACGCATAAAGGACGTGTTAACAATGAATATTTACGAATCATCAGAAGATTACTTAGAACGCATTTTAATACTTAAGGAAGCAAAAGGTCATGTCCGCTCTATCGATATAGCGGAATCTATGAATTTTTCTAAACCTAGTGTAAGTGTGGCAATGAAAAAATTAAGAGAAAATGGCTATATTCTTGTTGATAATGATGGATTTATCACTTTAACAGAAAAAGGTATGGCAATTGCTAATCATACTTATGAAAAGCATAAATTATTATCGGCTTTACTTATTGGACTAGGAGTTTCAGAAGAAACGGCTAGGGAAGATGCTTGTAAAATTGAGCATGATTTAAGCGATGAAACATTTAATGCTATTAAAACATATGTAGATAGTCAGAAAGATCCACGATAATCGTGGATTTTTTGCTATCACTTAGTTAGTATAGACAAACTAAAATATAAAAAAGTATTGACAATTAGCCATAGTTAACTATAATTTAAATAGTTAGCAAGAACTAACTTTTTGCTAACTATATTTTTGTGGTATTGTTAGTTGATTCTAACTAAAAGAGGTGATTTTATGCCACTAGTATTAGCCCCAACAGACGTTGACTTAAAAGTCATAAAAATTTTGGTGGATGATAAGACTAAAAAACATTTAGAAAGTCTTGGCATAACTATTAATTCCACTATCAAACTCGTTTCTGCTTCAGGTGGAAATGTAATCTGCATAGTTAAGGATGGTAGATTAGCCTTAGATAAATCTATTGCCACTAAAATTCTTGTCGCATAAGGAGGAAAATCAATGGAAAAGAAATTAAGTGATTTTAAAATCACTGAAGAAGGCATCATTAAAAGTGTTGCTGGCGAAGGCAAGATTCGTAGACGCTTATTTGATATGGGCGTTACACCAGGTGCTCAAGTCACTCTAAAGAAAAAAGCACCATTAGGCGACCCAATTGAAATTACAATTAGAGGTTATGAACTAACATTAAGAAAATCAGAAGCTGAGTTAGTTATTATGACTGTTACTAAGGAGGTTAAATAATTATGAAGAGATTTGCTCTTGCCGGTAACCCAAACTGTGGTAAAACAACATTATTTAACTCTTTAACAGGTGCAACAGCACACGTTGGTAACTGGCCAGGTGTTACAGTTGATAAAAGAGAAGGTAAGTACAAAAAATTAAAAGAAGTAATTAATATTGTCGACTTACCGGGTATTTATTCTTTATCACCATATACTCCAGAAGAAGTTGTTTCAAGAAATTATGTATTAGATGAAAAACCAGATTGTATCATTAACGTTGTTGATGCTACTAACCTAGAAAGAAACTTATACTTAACAACTCAATTACTTGAAATAGATGTTCCAATGGTTATTGCATTAAACATGATGGATGAAGTTAAGAAAAAAGGCCAAAATATTAATGTTAAAGAACTTGAAAGAAAATTAGGAGTTCCAGTTGTAGAAATTTCTGCTTTAAAAGGCGAAAAAATTGATGAATTAATGAAAGTTGCTCTTGAAGCATGCAATACTCCACGTAAAGGAACAACTGTTATTGAAAATAGTGATTTAACTCACTTAATTCAAGATGTTACAATTGCCTTTACTGGTATGGGTGTTGAAAATCCATTATTCCATGCAGTTAAATTAGTAGAATTAGATGAAATCGAAGTCAAGAATCATGAAAATTTAGTTCCAATGGTTAATGATTTCAAGAAAACATTTAAAGATGATGTATTTGGTAATGACTTTGAAGCTATCATTGCCGATAAGAGATATGCTTACATCAATAAATACTTCTCAAATGTTGTTGTTAAAACTAAAAAAGAAGATGGCGGATTAACAAAATCTGACAAAATCGATAAAGTCTTAACAAATAAATGGGCAGGTATTCCAATCTTCTTAGTAATTATGTTCGTGGTATTCCACTTCGTATTCTCTGAAGATTTATTAGGATTAAATGCGATATTTGGATTAGAAATTCAAAATCCAGGATGGATTAACTTCTTCACTGGTATGGGTTACCAAGGTTTAGTTGATGAGGCTACAGAGGCCGGTGAAGTATTTACTGGTTTAGCTGGTATTCCTTCACTCGGCGTCTTCTTACAAAGCTGGATGGGTTGGTTAACAGGATCAATTATTGATTTATTTGCTAGCTTTATGCCAGAAGGTACTTGGTACACAGGACTTGTATGTGATGGTATCTTAACTGGTATTGACTCTATCTTTAGTTTCATCCCACAAGTATTATTATTATTCTTATTTATTTCTATTCTTGAAGATAGCGGTTATATGGCTCGTGTAGCATTCATTATGGACCGTGCATTTAGAAAATTCGGTTTATCTGGTAAATCATTTATCCCTCTATTAATGGGATTTGGTTGTTCAGTTCCTGCTATGATGGGAACAAAAACTCTTGAAGATGAAAGAGAAAGAGACTTAACAATTAGACTTACTCCTTTCTTCTCATGTGGCGCTAAAGCACCTATTTGGGCATTACTTGCTACTTGTGTAGCTGGTAGTTTCTTAGGCGATGTATTCGTATTTAGTATTTATTTATTAGGTATTGCTATTGCTATTATTTCTGCTTTAGTTATTAAAGCATTCTCAAAACACTATGAAGTACCTCCATTCATTATGGAACTTCCTGCTTATCACCGTCCACAAGTTAAAAACTTGTTAGCGCACTTATGGGATAAGTTCAAACACTTCTTATACAAAGCTTCAACAATTATTACTGCTTCAATTATTCTTATTTGGTTCTTATCTAACTTCGGTTGGGCATTCTGGAACGGAATGGTTGATATTGAAAAGTCAATGCTTGCTGATATCGGTAAAGTATTACAATATGTATTCTATCCATTAGGATGGGCTCAAGGCGCTGACGGTTGGAAATATTCAGTTGCTTCTATTACTGGTTTAATTGCTAAAGAAGACGTTGTTGCTACAATGGCTAACTTAGGATTAGTAGAAGGAACAATTAACTTATCAAATGCTGCAATTTACTCATTTGCTGCTTATAACTTATTTACATTACCTTGCTTTGCTGCTGTTGCTACTGCTAAATCTGAAAGTAGTAAAAAAGGCTTCAGAGTAACATTAGCTTGGTGGTTACTTGCAAGTTATGTAATTTCATTCATAGTTTACTGGGTCGGACATTCATTTGAATTATATTGGTGGTTAGGATTAATCGTCGTATTAGTTCTTGTTGGTATCTGTGTTGGCTTAGGATACTATATTGTTAATAGAAACAAAAAAGCTGCTGTAGCTGCTTAGAAAGGATGTTGAGATTATGGAATGGTTTGAGCCGCTTATTGCGATTGCCGCAATTGCGTTAGTTATATTGCCATTTATTCTAAACCATAGAAACAAGAAGACTGGAAAGCCATCTTGTACTAGTGATTGTAGTTGTTGTTCATCAAGTGGTCAATGCATGCGTAATTTCAAAGAATATCTTAAAGAGCGCGAAGCTCATAAAAAATAAAGAAATTGGTTGTTACTAGAGGTGGTAACAACCTTTTTTTACCCTAAAGCAACATCTAAAACCATCATTACAGTAAAGCCTAGTAGTAGCCCTATTGAGGCAAGTAATTTATTATCTTTAAACGAATCGGGTATTAATTCACTTGTGACAACCGCGATCATTGCGCCAGCAGAAAAAGATAACAAAAACGGCATAATATTTTGAATAAGTAGAGCACAGCATGCTGCAATAACACCAAATACTGGTTCAACTATACCAGACATTTGTCCGTAAAAAAATGCTTTCTTTCTTGACATACCATTGCCTCTTAGTGGCAGACTTACACATAATCCTTCTGGAAAATTTTGTAATCCAATACCAACCGCTAATAAACAAGCGCTAATTAAAGATACTTCGGGAATATTCAATGCTAAACTACCAAAAGCCACTCCAACTGCCATGCCTTCGGGAATATTATGAAGAGTAACGGCACTTGTAATTAAGAGTGTCTTTTTTTTGTTTTCTTCTACTTTTAATTTTCGTGATAAGAATATATCAGATAATATAATGAATGCTCCACCAACAATAAATCCAAGAGATGTTTCTAAATATTTGGGCCGATTTAATTGTTCTAATAAAGAAATCGCGGGTGCTAAAAGTGACCAAAAAGAAGCGGCAATCATAACACCTGCGGCAAATCCCATCATTATGTCAAGAATTTTTTTATTAAATGACTTAAAAAAGAATACTAATGATGATCCTAATATTGTAACAAAATAAGTAAAAATTGTCGCAAAAAACGCTAAAAGTATCGGATTCATGTAATCACCCTAATTTATAATATGATTAAACATAATTTGTGTTATTTATTATTTTTTTCACTTTATTTACAAAAAAAAGCCATTATATTATAATTAATATACAATTATAATATTTGTTGCGTGATTATTTAGTATTTTTAATTCTTTATTAAGCGTAATAAAGAAAGGTGTTTAAATGGACAAAAAATCTAATGGGGGCTCAAATTGTTGTATCGGAGTTTCTAATGTAGATTCATTAGATAATCAAATAATTACTATTAAAGGCGGTAAAATTTATTTGTTCTTTAAAAGACTATTTGATATAGTTTTGTCTTTTATTGCGATTATTTTAATATCAGTTACTTTAATATTTCCAATTATATCTTTGCTTGTTTTAATATCTACTCATGGAAAGGTGATATTTAAAGATGAAAGAATGGGATTAAATAGGAAAAAAATAACTATATTTAAATTTCAAACAATGTATTCTGACGCGGAAACTAATGTAGATAAATATTTAACAACGGAACAAAAAAAGTCTTGGGACCTAGAAAGAAAAGTTAAAAATGATCCACGCGTTACGAAATTAGGAAAATTTTTACGTCGTACATCTTTAGATGAATTACCACAACTTTTTAATATTTTTATGGGTACTTTATCTTTTGTTGGTCCTCGTCCAATTACTGAAGAAGAATTAACAAAAAACTTTTCCACTTATCAACAAGAACAATTAATGAAAGTTAAACCAGGATTAACAGGATATTGGCAAGTTATGGATAGATCAGAAGCTACTTATGAGACAGGAAAACGTCAACAAGAGGAATTAGCGTACTTGCCTAAAAGAAGTTTTTGGTTTGACTTAAAAATTATATTTATGACAATACCAGCAGTTATAAAAGGAAAAGGTGCTAGATAGGCATGAAAAAAATACGTGTTGCACAAATTCTTGGTGCTGCTAATGCGGGCGGTGTAGAATCAATGATTATGAATCTATATCGAAACATTGATAGAACTAAAGTGGAATTTGACTTTTATGTGGAAAATACATGTCCAATTATTAATCAAAACGAAATTGAACAAATGGGTGGGAAAGTAATTATAATACCAAAATACACACATATTTTTTCATATTTAAAAACCTTAAAAAAACTATTAAAAAAAGGAAATTATGATATCGTACATTCTAATATGAATGCACTTAGTGTTTTTCCTCTTTGGGCTGCAAAAAAGGCAGGCATTAAGATTAGAATTGCACACTCACATTCAACATCTAATCATAAGGAATTCGGGAAAAGTATTATAAAAAATATTCTTAGACCATTTTCTAAAGTTAATGCTACTCATTATTTTGCTTGTTCAAAATTATCTGCAGAGTGGTTATTTGGGAAAAAGATGGTTAAAAAAAATAAGGTGACTATAATTAACAATGCTGTTGATTTGAATAGATTTTGTTATGATGAAAATAAAAGAAATAGCATTCGCAATGAATTAAATATTAATGATAAGTTTGTTGTTGGTCATATTGGAAGATTTATGAAACAAAAAAATCATAAATTTTTAATAGATATTTTTGATCAAATAAATAAGTTAAATTCTAACGCTATTTTATTATTGATTGGTACTGGCCCATTACTTAATCAAATAAAACAATATGTAAAGCAAAAACAGTTAGAAAATAAAGTTATGTTTGTTGGTAATACTAATGAACCAGAAAAGTATTATCAAGCCATGGATACTTTTTTATTGCCTAGTTTATATGAAGGTCTTCCAGTAGTGGGAATAGAAGCGCAAGATAACGGATTAAATTGTTTCTTTTCTACTAATATCACTAATGAATTAAAAGTAAATGAAAATGTATATTTTCTTTCTTTAAATGATAAATCTTGCAATTGGGCACAAGAAATTATTAATAAAAAACCAATTAATAGATTAATTGGTTATCAAAATATGGTACAATCACATTATAACATAAAATTAGAGTCCAAAAAGTTGCTTGATATTTATGAACATTTGGTAAAGGAAGAAGGCAAGTAGTGATGAATAAAGTTAAGATTGCTATATGTGTTCCCACTACTTCTTTAGGTGGCGCTGAAACTATGGCGGCTCAATTAGCTAAGGCATTAAATAAAGACTTATTTGATGTTTCTTTTATTACTAATCATTCCTTGAGTAAAACACGAGTATTAGACATTGTTACAAGTGATAGTAATATTAAAATCTATTCTTTAAATGAAGATGCCGGTATGTCTTTAAGAGCGAGAAAGAAAATGATGCGCATTTTAAAGCAAATTAAGCCAGATGTAATTCATACACATTTACATTCTTATCCTTATGTGATGACATACGCGATTAAGCATCATATTCCAATTATTCATACTATGCATAACATGCCAATATTTGAATCAAAAAAATTAGGAAGAATAATTTTAAAGTTTCTTTTTAAACATAAATTTGCTATTCCAGTAGGGATATCCAATATTATTAGTGAGCAAATAAAAGAATTATATCATGTTCCAAG
>CAKPJO010000040.1 GCA_934162685.1 uncultured Bacilli bacterium
GTCATATAAACATTTAATTCATCATCAATAACAACTAAGTCAGCGTCTTTACCTAAAGCAATAGAGCCTTTATTATTTAATTTAAGATGATTTGCAACATTTTTAGTTGCTAAATCAATCGCAGTAGTTAAAGAAATATTTAATACATTTTTTACATTTCTTATTGCATCATTCATACGTAAAACTGATCCAGCTAATACGCCGTTACTTAAGGTAGCAACACCATCTTTTACATATACTTTTTGTCCGCCTAGTTCATATTCACCATTTGGTAAAAACCTTGCTTCCATAGAATCGGTAATAAGTAATACTTTATCTTTAGGTTTATTACGATATAAAAGTTTGATTGCATCCGCGGAAACATGGTGCAAATCCGCAATTAACTCACAATAAATATCATCATTAATTAATCCTTCACCCAATAATCCAATATCGCGAGGGTGAATGCCACGCATAGCGTTATATGTATGGGTTAAGCAATTGGCACCATTTTTGAATGCTTCTTTTGCTTGACTAGCATTACTATCGCTATGTCCTAAATTAATTAAGATGTTATGATTAATTAAATAATCTAAAACATTTGCATCAGTTTCTTCATATGCAAGCGTAATTATTCTAATTTTATCTTTTGAGCAATTAATCAAATCATCTACTATCGAAATATCTGCTTTAATAATGTTAGTAGGATCTTGTGCACCACAATATTTTTTAGAAATAAATGGTCCTTCTAAATGAACACCTAGTATTGTAGCGCCATTTACACTTTCATAATCACCAATAGCTTTTAAAGCTTTCTTTATCGAATTTAAATCCATGCTCATAGTAGTAGCTAAAAAAGATGTTACGCCATCTTGGGCAATTGAAGTTGCAATATTTTCAAGATTTTTTTTAGTAGCGTACATCGCATCTGATCCATTCGCACCATGGATATGTTCATCAATAAATCCTGGCACTATAATATATTTATTACCTAGGCTCAACAATTCATCACATGCATCAAAAGAAGAAATTTTGCCATTCTCAAACTGAATAGCGCCTTTAACTATTCCTTCGTTTTCTTTATAAATACGAACATCTTTAAAGCCTTTCATAATTTTATTTCCTTCCAATTATTAATGATGCTGCGGCTTCATCGCAATAAATAGTAACATTATGGTGTCTATTTAAAATCGTCATTGGCCAGTTAATATCTTCGTTACCTTCAAATAAATGTTTAATAGCTAAGGCTTTATGCTCACCTGTAGCAATTAATACAATTTTTTTAGAATTTAATATTGATTCTAATCCCATTGTGATAGCAGAAGTTGGAACATCATCAATTGAAGCAAAGAAACGGCTATTATCTAAACGCGTAGATTCTTTTAATTCTACTTTATGAACATGACTATCAAAAGGTGTACCTGGTTCATTAAAAGCAATGTGACCATTACTACCAATACCTAGAATTTGGAAATCAATACCACCATCTTTAGCAATGTTTTTTTCGTAATTTTCAATGGAATCTTCATAATTAATACCATCGGGTACATGAATATTTGTTTTGTTAATATCAATATGATCAAATAAGTTATGCATCATAAAATAGTAATAAGATTGGTCATTATCTTTTGTTAAGCCAATATATTCATCAAGATTATATGTTTTAACATTTTTAAAAGAAACTAAACCTTCTTGATACTTTTTAATAAGTTCTTTATATACACCAACCGGGCTACTACCTGTGGCAAGTCCAAGTATCGTGTGTGGATTTTTATTAATTAAATCCACAATTTCATCAGCGATTTCTTCATTAATCTCTGCACTTTTTAAAACTTTTAATTCCATAATGCTTACTCCTTTATTTCAATATTTATTTCTTTGTTATTAGCTAAGAATGTTTCATCAAACACTAATACTTTTTCTTTACTTTCTTCATTATTTACAAGAACCACTCTTTTACCATTATTAACATTTTGATAATGAATACGTAATAATGTACCTTTTATTAATAAAGAGCATGATAATTCTCTACTTGGATAATAATCTCTAATTGTTACTTTAATTGTTTTTAAATCTGGATTAATACCAAATGTGCCTTTTATTAATGTTTTTATTAATGTATTTGCGGAACCTGTATACCAATCAGACATTGATTCTCCATCCATATCTTCTTCTATGTTATAAGAATAAGAGTTTGGCATAACAAATGGAGTAGTAGTTAATGTTTTATGCGAAATTGGTAAGAGTTTTTCGATTTGTTCATACGCTAATTTATCTTCATTTAGCATAAATAAAGCCATAACACCAAATAACGCTCCATGAATATAAGTTGCGCCATTTTCCGCGGTGCCTTTTGGTAAATTTACAATTCTTCCTACGCCTTTAACATCGTTAGCAAAATAAGGTTCAAACGTTTTTAAGCCATATTTAGAATCTAAATTTTTAAATCCATCTAAAAGATCATCTTTAGACATGAAATTATTTTTATTCATTCCTGAAATAACATAGAAAGCATTCGCAGTTAAAGAATTACGTGATTTATGGTCAACATCATCAAAGCTACCTACATAATAACTACGATCTTCTCCCCAACCATGCACAATACGTTTTAGTCCATCTTTTTCTTTAATAGCAAATTTTTCAATGCCTTCTTGAATTTCTTCATGGACACTATGATATTTATCTATTAAATCTTCATGAGTATGAACTTCTTTTAATATTTCAATCATTTGTTCTAAGTTGGTATAAAGTTGTAATGTTGCCATAATTGAAACGCCATTACCATAATCTTTACTTGGATTTTTACTTAATCCTAAACCATCTAATGCATCATTCCAATCGCCATACATTGCTCTAAGGCATTTAGTATCTTCATCGATATGTGTGATTAGATAATCCATAACTTGAATCATATGATCTAAAACAGTATCGCGTCTTTTAGAAAGAACTACTCCGCCACTTTTTACGCGATCATAATATCCAACTTTTTTAGTAAGTATTGAATAGTCTTTAGTATAAGCAAGATATGTATAAATTGTTGAAATAATCCATACACCTTGGTCAATAAAATCTCTTAAATCCATTAAAGGAACAGATCCTTTAGGAGGTATAGAATATTGACGTGGAGGATTGCCACTTGAATCAATAAAGCTTAAAACTTCTAAAATCTTTTTCTTACATGCTTTAGGATTCCAAATTAAAGCTGCTTCAATTTGTTGCATTACATCTCTTACTCCTAAAAACATAGCTCCAGAGTTTTTTGCTAATCCGCAATATTCTGTTTGATACATAACATACTTTAAAAATTCATTTAAAACTTGAGTATTAATTTTTTCATTATTCCAAGATTCAAAATTTATTTTTAACATGCCTTGCGAATTCATAATACGCTTATTATATTTTTGCTTTTTAATAAGTATTTGCTCGATATCTTTTGAAGAAATACGCTCTTTTTGTAAAGCATTATAAACATTCAAATCATGAGTAAAGCTCATTACGTAATTAATTTCTACGCTTTCATTAGCTTTTAATTCGTAGTGATTAATATCTCCCATTATTGCCGTATCGGTAAAATGTGTAACATATTTATCTTTAATAAATTTTCCTTCTCTTAAAGGAACAGAATTAACTAATTGATTTTCACGATTACCCATAAATACGCTTCGAGATGTTGTATTATACGTTTTAAATGGTTTTTCGTTAACAAATGTTCTTACAATTGTCCCGAAGTTCTCAACATGTACTTTGCGGTTAATATCTTCAGGTGATTCAAAAGCAAATACATCATCATTATAAGTAGACTTTTTAAACCATTTAGTTTCCATACTTTCCCCGTTTGCGTATTTAAACAAACAATTCATGTATGAAGATAAATAAACCTTTTTAGTTGTGCGGCTATGATTATGTGCTAAAACGGTAAATATAACTTTTTTATCATCTGTTACAAAAATACGTAAAGCATAATCTATGCTTTTACTTTTAGCAAGATAATAAACACACTCTTTACTATAAACAGTTGCACGTTTAATATCACTTTCTAAAGGATTTTGCGCTCTTCCCATAATCGAAATAGGAATAAATTTATCTTTATCTTTTTCACCAGCAAAAAATCCTAGATATGGTTCTTTTCCTTCATCAGCTGGTAATACTAGATAAAAAGTCGATTCATTTATCGATATATATCCTGATGAATATGCCCATAAGGTGAATCCATCTGTACCGTATGGAAAGCGTGATACTCCAAAATTACGTTCTTTACAGACTACTCGTCCATCTTTAAGAAAGTAAGTATTTTCAAGTAGATAATTATTAGAATTAACATCTAATTTTTCCACTTCCCGTATTAAATGTCTTACTTCTTTTTCAAAATCATATTTTTTTCTCATTGTTATATCCTCTACGTTAATTATCAATGTCTTTAACGTATTTTTTTAATATATTAATATACTCTTCCGCTTTTTCTTTAGTTTCCATTTCCACAAATATTCTTAATACTGGTTCTGTACCTGAACGACGTAATAAAATCCAAGAATCATTAGCGAATAAGTATTTAATATTACGCCCAAATCTCTCTACTTTTACCACTTTATCTGGAAATGTAATTTCTTCATTATTTAAATAGTTAATAACTTTCTCTTCATCACGATAAGAAATAAACGATTCAATATCCACATGATAGAAATTAGCAAAATCACGAACTTCTTTTACAATTTCTGAAACTGACTTATTCATAACTACAAGCATTTCTAAAAATAATGCCGCGGCAAAAGTTGAATCCTTACCAAATAAATAACCTCTAATAGTTAATCCACCAGAAGATTCTCCGCCAAGTAAAGCATCAACACGTTTTAATTCACTAGAAATATTTTTAAATCCTACATCAACTTCATAACATTTATGACCTAATTTTTCGCTTACTTTATCTAATAAATTAGATGTGGCACAGTTTTTAACACTATCTCCAGACATATGACGATACTTAACTAAATAGTAATATAAACAAGAAAGAATAACATTACTATCAACATAGTTACCAAATTCATCTAATACTCCTAAACGATCACCATCAGAATCGATACCAAGAATACAATCGTATTTCTTCTTTTTTAAGTATTTACGATCTAATTCCATATTTTCTTTAGTTGGATTAGGTAGTTTATTGCCGAAATAAGCATCTTGTTTTTCATCAATAGTTTCAAAATTCTTTAAATTTAGTTCTTTAGCTAGTAATGATAAAGACTTTGTTCCAACACCATGAAGATTATCAAATAACACTTTAATTTTACTTCCATAAACGCTAGGAGAAATAAATCCTTTAATGAAAACAACATAATCTTTTAAAAATGAAATAATTTTTACGTTTCCATCTTTAAGAGCATTTTGAATGTCTTTAGTTTTAACTTCTTTAACTTGAGATATCTTTTCTTCGATAGTATTCGTAAGTTCAACATCGGCATCCATACCTTCTTTTTGGAATACTTTAATACCATTGAAGTAATAAGGATTATGAGACGCCGTAATCATTACACCAAAATCATTGTTTAGGCTTTTTGTTTCAAACATAACCGCCGGTGTTGGTGTTGCTTCTTTTGATAACAATACTTGCACATCATTAGCCGCAAAAACTTCCGCCATCCATATAGCGGCCTTATCTGATAAAAAACGATAATCATAACCAATTACTATTGGACATGTTGATTTTTCTAATTTAATCAAATCCGCGATTGCTTGCGCTACTAATTGGATGTTTTCTTTATTAAAATCTTCTCCAATAACACCACGAAATCCGCCTGTTCCAAATTTTATTTTACTTTCCATGCTATCATACTCCTCTTATAGACTTTTATAATTAATCTTTTGTAATTGTAAATGTACACCACCATGGACGCACTAATGTACCATCACTATCATTTACTAATGAAACAACCATTGAATAAGTTCCTTCTTCAACTGGTGCATCATTGCTATAGAATTTTTCACCTTTTTCATAATGAACTTTATAACTTACATTATTAGTAATAGAAACGACTGTTGGTGTATGTGGTTTACCATCATAAGTAAACGATGTTTCTTCACTAAATTGCACTTCAATAGAAACCGCTGTAGCAGGCTTAATAATGTACCAACGGAAATCGCTAGCTTCTTTATATGTGTCATTTGCAATGGATTTAATATTAATTGCATATGTTCCTGGTGTTGTAGGAGCAACGCCTCCTAAATTAGTTGCACCATCATCCTTAGTGTAATAAATTTCAACTTCTACGCCTTCTTCATTCGCGGACGCTGTTATTTCTGGTACATTACCTTCTACAAACATCACGCCACTTTCAATAGAAAACTTAAATGTTGGAGTAATACGACTATCTTCATTAACAATTTCATACCAACGGAAATCACTTACTGATTCATATGAATCATTTTCAATAGTTACTACGTTTATCGCATACTTACCTACTTCTTTTGGAGCAACATTTCCTAAATTTGTTGCGCCATCATCTTTAGTATAGTAAACGTTATATTGCACACCTTCAGTTACTGTTACTTCAATATTTTTAATAGCGTTCACCACAAATTGAGCACCATTTTCAAAAGGATTATTATCAACTACAAAAGAAATTGTTGGTTTTTCTTTTTTTATATTAGAATTTTTAATATTAATATTATATGAAGCACTAAATCCTTTATAAGTAACTACAACACTAGCAATACCTACTTTTGACATATCTGGAACAGTTACCATATCCATAGTTACATCAATAACTTCACTAGTTTCATCGGTATAAGTTAATCTTAAAGTTACTCCATCAACACTTAATGTTTCATTTATTTCATATTCTGTTTTAAGTGGATAATCTTCTATGCTTATTTCTTTTAAAGTTTTAATAACACTAGTACTTGTAGGGGTAGATGGCTTAGTGCTTACATTTGTACTATCTGAAGTTGAAGCACTAGAAGATACACTACCTTTTCCACTAGTGGATGTATTATTATTGTTACATCCTGTTACAATAAGCGCTAATAAACATAAAGCATAATTGATTTTTTTCATATTTGTTTTCTCCCTTTTTACAAAATATTTTCTTCCGTTAATTCATCAAATAAATGCATAGATTTTTGGTCAAAAGCCACTTTAATTACATCACCAAAATGGAATGGTGATCTTCCTTGTAATTTCATAACAAACTCATTGTTATGTCCTCTTAAATTAAGTTCTTGGTCATTTACATCTAACTTTAGGTATACTAAACATTCGCTACCTAACGTTTCCACTACTCCAACACGAGCTAAGAAAGATAATTCATCATCTTTTTGCGCCACATGGATGTTCTCACTACGAATACCAAGAATCATTTGGTGTTCATTTTTCAAATTATTTTTAAAATAATCAGCTTTCTTTTGAAGTTCTGCTAACTCTATTTCTTTTTGGGCAATGAATTTTTGTTTTGCTTGTTCATTACCTTTAAAATCACTCACGTCAATTTCATTATTAATATTGCTAAATGCTTCCACTTTCGATTTATAGAATTTATTATGGGCAGTTACTAAGTCTTTAGGGCATTTAATACTTACACCATTTTCTAAGACAATATTTCCTTTATTATAATTAACTTTGAAAAAATTCATTGGTGGAGTACCAATAAATCCTGCAACAAACTTGTTAATTGGATGATCATAAAGATTTGTTGGTGTATCTATTTGTTGTATGATGCCATCTTTCATAACGACAATTCTTGTTCCCATCGTCATCGCTTCTACTTGATCATGGGTAACATAAATAAATGTAGTTTTAAGTTTTTCATATAAACGAATAATTTCTACACGCATCGCACCGCGAAGTTTAGCATCTAAGTTACTTAATGGTTCATCAAATAAATAAACTTTGGCATCACGAACGATTGCTCTACCAAGCGCTACACGTTGTCTTTGTCCACCCGATAAAGCTTTAGGTTTACGATCTAAATATTCTTCAATACCTAAAACTTTAGCTACTTCATGAACCTTTGTTTTTATTTCTTCTTTCGGAACGTGACGAAGTTTTAATCCAAAAGCAATATTATCAAATACTGTTAAATACGGGTACAAAGCATAATTTTGGAAAACCATTGCTAAATTACGATCTTTTGGTTCAACATCATTCATGTATTCGCCATTGATATAAAGTTCACCACTTGTAATATCTTCTAATCCCGCGATCATGCGAAGAGTAGTGGATTTTCCACAACCTGATGGTCCAACAAATACGATAAATTCACCATCTTCAATATCCATGGTAAAATTATCTACTGCTTTTACATTGCCTTTATAGACTTTCGTTACATTTTTTAAACTTAGACTTGCCATAATTATTCACCTACTTTTACTTGAGTGCTTTTTATATTTCCGCTCATATGCGGAATAGATTGTTCAACTGATTTAGAAATTGCACCAATAAGAATTGATTTTTTAGATAATTTAGAATATTCCACAATTGTAGTATTTTTAGACTTGTTGACTTCTTCATTTACATGATTTAAGTAATCAATACCAAACAAAGAGACACGCCCAGAAATCACCACATGAGAAACATTTAGTAATTCGATAACATCACGTAATTTCTTACCAACTAAATGCGCAGTTTCGTTAATGTAATCATATAATTCTCCATGTTTTTCATATTCTTTTACTAAGTCATTAACAACAAATGAACGATTAAATTTCTTTTTAGCGTATTCTTTAATACTACGTAAAGAAGCAAATTCATCTAAATAACTTTCTTCACCATGGAAACTAGTATGCATTAAACCAAATTCTCCAGCATAGCCATTATCGCCACCATAGAACTTACCATCAATAATAAGCGCGCCACCGATACCATTATCAATATAAGCTAACATTGCATTATTAATCGATTTTAAGCAGCCACATTTCATTTCTCCAATGATTGATAAGTTAATATCATTATCTAAGGTAATAGGGGCATCAAAGTATTTACTAAATATATTTTTTATACTATTTTTGCCATCAAATAAATCTGCATCAAAATGCTTTGATAATTGTAATTCTCCTGTAATTGCATTCACTCTACCTGGAACAGCAATGATAATACTTCTTAAAGGAATGTCACGATATTCCACCATCATTAGAATGTCTTTAATCTTTAATACTATTTCATATATTGTAGCAACATCGTAATTAGTAATTTCTTTTTCAAATTCTAATAATATTTCTTCTCTAATATTAGAAATAATTATTTCATAACGGTTATTAGATAATGAAACAACAATAATTAATCCATATGCTTCATTAAGTGAATAAAACACTCTTTTTCTTCCTTTTCCAGCTGTAGAACCAGAATATGAAGCACGGATAATGTTATCATTTACTAATCCTTTTAAAATAGAAGATATAGCTGCATGTGATAAGTTTAAATCATTAGCTAAATCTGTTGCGGAATAATCTTTTTCACGAAGTTTTTGAATTACTAATTCATTGTTTACTGCACGAGCGTATGATTGATCTCGACCTAAAATTTCTTTTTCTATCATTTTATTTCACCCACTATATTTTTATTTGTTTTATTATAAGTGACACCTGTCACTTTACCACCAAATACTTTGCCAACAACGCCACCAACAAATACATCATCTTTGCTAACAATATATCCGCTTGCGTTAATATCATTAAAGTCATTATTAATAATGTGACAGTTTTCCACTACTCCATCATTCATAATACCAATGAGTCCACCTACAAAGTTATTTCCAGATACTTTGACTTTTTCAAGAGTTAAATCATATATTTCACCACTAAACATTGCAAATAACCCTACACCATATAAAGATGTTAATGAATCATCAAATAAAGCTGTCTCATTTTTTTCAATCTTAAAGTTTCTTAATGTGTGGCCTAAGCCAAATATTTTACCAGTGAAAGGTATTGGATTATCACCTGTTGTTCCAATGCCATATAATGTATCGCCATTAAAGTCTAAATCACTAGTAATCATAAATGTTTTTGTATAATTTGCTTGTTTACTTAAAGCATTATCACTATTTTTAACATTGAAATATTTATAGAAATCTTCAACACTATTAATAGTAATTACATCTTTATAATTGTTTAAGACATATTCTTTGTTATACTCATTATGAGCATAATAAGTAGCAATTGCTTTATATAAGGTATTATCTATATTAAATAAAATAGATTTTTGTTCACCTTTTAGTAAGTTGTTTTTATTTATCTTTAAATAATTACCACTTTTTTCAAAAGGAATAACTTTATTATCAATTGTAACAACAATATTTTTAGCGTTTGCTAAGTTATCAAAAGCGAATGATAAGAATTGTTCACTATTTTCATAAACATTTGCTTGAGCAATATGAATAACTTGCTTTACTTTAAAAGTTAATTCATTAGAAATGATATTTGTTAAATTTGATTTAGCATAAATACTAAATTCTTCGACCAAAGAAGATTCATCAATAGTAATTAAACCATTTTCAATGGTAATACCTGATAAATTATCTCCTTTTAGATAATAAGTAATTTCATCACTTGCCCCCAAAGGAGAAAATGTAACATTTAATTGATAACTTTCACCAACATATAATGTATCACTAGGATATGATAATTGAATTTGTGTTGCTTTTTTCAAAGTTTCAATACTAATAGTGTCACTATAAGTAATATCATCAATAGTTAATGAAGCTGTAATTTCAAATGTTGTGGTTTTAGCATTTAAAGTATGAAGTATATTTTTTTCAAAATATGCTCCTCCGTTTTTAACTAAACTAAATTTAACATCATTAATGTATGTATTTTCTAATTCTTTTGGAAATATTTCAACATCAACAGCGATATTATCATTTTCATAGTACTTCTTATTAAGTACTTCTTTTTTAATGGCCATTTTTGTAATAGAGTAATATTTAATTTGATGTTTAAGTTTTGGATAGTTATTAGTCATAAATTCCCAATAATTACTATCAAATACTTGATTAAAATCAAATTGTTTCATTGCTTCTTCAGTTGCAAATAGCTTACAATCTTCATCAACTCTTCCATATCCTACAAATTTATTTAAATCAGTAAGTGATAAGGCATAACAATTAGAAATAGTTCCTTCATTACTTCCTACAAAAGCACCATAATAACTATCACAAATTACTTTACCTAATGAATAAGAGTCACTGATAATACCAAAGTTATTACCCGCTAAACCACCTACATAGCGATATACTTGTTCACCACTATAAACATCAACATCTACATTACTCCAGCAATTAGAAATGGTTCCAGAATTTGATCCAACTAATCCCCCTGAATAAGAAGATACTTTCATCGTACCGGTAACACCAAGATTTTTAATAACCGCAGAACTTGTCAAAT
>CAKPJO010000041.1 GCA_934162685.1 uncultured Bacilli bacterium
CTAAAAATCCTTGGGAATATATTTGGATTGAATTAAATGGTAACATGATTACAAAAATATACGAATGTCTTGATTTACCCGCACACAACATGCATATTGATATTTCTAATAATTTAGAAAATATAGTCGAATTATTAAATCAATTATTCGATGAATCTGAATTCATAAAAAATTCAAATGCCGAAACTTTACGTGTTAATTCTATATTACTTAGAGTATTCTCTTATCTTATAGAACAATATGGCATTGAAAAGCATTCTCCTTTATTAAGTAAAAAAGAAATTCAAATAAAAAAAATTATCGAATATATCGATAATAACTATACTTCTTCTACTTTAAGTGTTAAAAAAATTGCGGATTACTTTTATTTTGATCAAGCTTATTTAACAAGAATATTTAAAAAAAACATGGGCATGTCACCCATGAAATATATTGTATATTTAAGAATGGAACGAGCATTAGAACTTATTAAGAAACAAACATTCTCAATTTCTCAAATTGCTTACGCTGTTGGATATAAAAATCAATTTTATTTTTCTAAAGAATTCAAACAATATTTTGGAATGTCTCCATCAAAATATTTAAGTAGCATTATTTCTTAGTTAGATCTTTTCGCTCATGATTATCAAAAGAAGATGAATCAAAATATGTTTTATCTTCTTTTTCTTCTATGGTTTGCTCTTCATTTACTTTACTATCAGTTTTATTTTCATCATAATAACGTAAATCGATACAATAGGTACCAGCAATTTTATCTTCTAAAGAAGTTTTATTTTTAGAGACCACCATAACTATAAAGGACACAAATGCCACTATTGCGGTGATCGCCATTATCGAAAACATAGAGAATCCTACTCCTGATATTTCAAACAATGGATACATCCATCCAGTATTAAGCCCACCGCTAAAGAAGCAAGTAATAATCATTAAGCCAAAATACACAAGGAAATTTAATAAGTTTCTTATAATAAACTGTTTATTAGTTGCTTCATATCCTTCAATATCAACAACTTGTAATTTAGTCAGTCTTTTACCAACTGTTTGAAGATTTTTAAATATGAATTGTGGCACTAAAATAGTTATAATAAACGCTAACACATAAGAAATCACTGTTGCACCACTTACGATATATGAGCATGAAGCATAATTTGTTTTATAAAGTTGGAAATGTTCTTGAAAACGCGAAGAATTTATTAATTCATCAACTTCAATATTCCATACTCTTTCATAATTTACACGCAAGTAATTATAAATTTGAACACCGGCATCATATTTTTCTTCAATGCGTTTTAAAAGTTTAATTGCTTCACTACTTTTTAAATATGGTAAAGAATAATTAACATCATCAAATACCCACATTTCAATATTAGTGGCATTATCTTTATATACTTTATAAAAATATTCTTTTGGTGATTTTCCTTTAAAATCTACAATGTCATTTTCTTTTCCATTATAAGTGTTATTATTTGTTACATAATTAACATAAAAATTAGCTAAATAATCATTTTCATAAGTTGCACAAGGTACCTCTATCTTATTAATATAATCAAGTAAATCATTTTCTTTAAATGGCTCTGGATCCATTTGATAACTATAAAGAATATGTTTATAACAATAATCTTTAAAAGTTAATTCTTGATCACGAGGAGTTTGGTATTTATGATCTTCATTATCAACAAATTCATATATTTTTGCTGATTCTTCAATCTCATAACAAGCAATCATTTCTTCATTTACTTTATTCTCTTTTTCTTTATAAAATGAGGCGTTATTTAAAATACCAAAAGAAATAAGCATGAGTAAAAAAGACACTACAATAAGAAGGACAGCGTCAATGCAATATGCGCTTACTCTTCTACCAGAAGATGCTGGTAATTCATTTTTATAAGGTTGTAGGTTCTTTCTTCTAGCCATGCTTATTTTCTCCTAATTCACTTAATTATTTTATAAGTTTTTTGGTAATACGGTCAAATAAATGTATTTTAGAAATATCAAATACTAATTTAATCTCATCACCTGAATGCACTAATGTTTTAGCGTGAATCTTAGACACTATTTCATCACTTTCGAAATTCGTGTGAACGTAATATTCATGTCCTAATAGTTCAGCGACACTAACAGTTAAATTAAATTCTTGCGATATATCTCCATCTGTTAAAACACGATTAGATTGATAAATATCTTCTGGTCTAATACCGAATATAACTGGTACATCTTTTTTGACATCAATATTTTTCATTTCTGCAATAGTGTTAATTAAATATTCGCGGCGACTATTGCTTTCTTCACAAGCTTTAAGTTCTTCTTTTAACTTAATTAGTTCATTTTCTAACTTAGCATCTTTTGTACTTTCAATTTCTTTTTCTACATTACTTATTTTAGTCAAATATTCATTTCTTTCAATAAATTCTTTGTCTAAGTTAGTAAGTTCAACTTGCAAATCCGCCAACTCATCTTTATAGAATTTGTTTAAAGCAGTTCCAAAATCTTTTGGTAAATTGATAACTGTACCTTTTTCAAACATTAATTTGCCTTTATTAAAAGTTGCATTCATCATATTCATTGCTGGTGAACCAATGAATGTTGCCACGAATACATTTGCTGGATGATTATAAATTTCAATAGGTGTACCTATTTGTTGAATATATCCTTTATTCATAACAACTATTCTTGTTGCCATAGTCATAGCTTCAGTTTGGTCATGAGTAACATAAATTGTTGTAGCGTTTAATGTATTATGTAAACGAATAATTTCACTACGCATTGCCACTCTTAACTTAGCATCTAAGTTACTTAAAGGTTCATCCATCAAGAATACTTTAGCATTTTTAACTATTGCTCGCCCTAACGCTACACGTTGGCATTGTCCACCAGATAAAGCTTTAGGTTTACGGTTAAGATATTCTTCAATTTGTAGAATGCGTGCTGCATCTTCTACACGTTTACGAATTTCTTCTTTTGGTAAATGTTTATTTTCATAAATTTCTACTGGAGTTACTTTTAAATAACTAATCTTTTCTTCTAAACCTTTGATATCTTTTTCTAATTCTTCTAAGTTTTCTCCTTCTTCAGGATCTTTAGCGTATTGTTTTAAATCATGTAATTGTGTTTCTAATACTTTTATTGCTTTTTTATTAATGCCAAGAATCGGCTTTCCGTTTTCATCAACTTTTAACATTGGGACTTTACGGATTTTTAAACCAAAAGCCATGTTACCCGCAACTGACATATGTGGATATAAAGCATAGCTTTGGAAAACCATTGCAATATCACGATCTTTAGGATGCAATTCATTTGCATATGTATTGTCAATGAATAAATCACCGGCAGTAATGCTCTCTAATCCCGCAATCATGCGAAGAGTGGTTGATTTTCCACATCCCGATGGTCCAACAAGTACAATAAACTCATGTTTTGCAATATCAAGGTTAAAATCAAAAACGGCTTGTACTTTATTATCATAAATTTTATTAATATGCTTTAAAGAAATATAAGCATCTTTAGGTGCTTTCTTTATTTTCTTTTGGCTTTTCTTTTGATAACTAACCATCTCGTTATAAATACGAGTGCGTTGTTTTTCTAATTGTTTTTCCTTTAACTTCGCTTCATTAGCTTCTTTCTTTTTTAACAATTTTGCTTCTTTAATTTCGTTAGCCGTTTTTTTATCCATGAGTGGCTCCTCCTTAATCAATTATGCCTTTACGATAATTTATTTTAAATGCTTTTGCTAATACAATTAATTGTTCATTAGTAATGGATTGATAAATCTTTTTATCAAAGACTTTCATATAAATTTCTGCGGCTTTCTCGATAGTTTCGATTAAGCCAAACACTTCATCAAGAGTTTTTCCTGTGCAGAATATTCCGTGTTGCGCCCAAATAACTGAACGATATTCTTTCATTTCTTTAGCGGTAGCCATACCAATTTCATCTCCGCCACATAACATCCAAGGAAGTACAGATACTCCTTCAGGGAAAACGACAATTGATTCAGTTTGCATCTTCCATAATTGTTCAGTGAAATATGAAGAAGATAATGGACAAACATGAGTCATACAAATGATATTAGTGGTATGACAATGAATTACCAAACGATGTTCTTCATCGACTTTTAAACGTTCAATATGACAGTTTAAGTGCGTTGGTGCTTCAGAAGTTGGTCTTCCGCCATCACTATATCCCCAAATAAGTCCTAAGTTATGAGCATCAATGACTTTCATAATACCTAAGTTTTCTTCTGGGAATTGCTTACAATTACGGAAATATTTTCCTGTACCAGTAATAATAAAGTATTTTCCAATTAATGGTGTCATATCAAAATCATAATGGAATGTTCTAATTATTTCATCTTTAAGTCCTAAAGATTTAACTTCTTCACTAGTTAAGATATAAGAAAGGTTACCACCATTTCTTTCATCCCAGCCATGTACATAAAGTTGATCTAAAATATTTGTTACTTGTTCAATGCAGTTCATTTTTTTATCCTCTTTGTTTTAAAACATTTTCTTCATATTCTTTAACATCTTCAAACCAAGTTACTTCATCACTTGGAACGCCTTCTTTTTTGCAATATTCTTTCCATACTTCATCAATAGGCATTAATTTCATTTGTTCTTGTAAAACAAATAATTTTGTAAAGTTTTCTTCATCTTGAAGTTTTTTCATTTGTTCCCAAGGTGTTAATAAAGCAATTAATAATGCTTTTTGCATATTTCTTGCACCAAGAGCTAAAGCTGCAACTCTATTAATAGATGCATCAAAATAATCTAAACCAATATAAGTTTTATCTAAAGCGTTACATCTTACTAATTCATTAGCGACATCTTGTAATTCATCGTTAAGTTTTAAGACATGGTCACTATCCCATCTTACTGGTCTAGATACGTGAAGCGCTAATTTCTTTGAGAATAATAATACTGAAGGGATTTTATCAGCAACATTTTCCGTTGGATGGAAATGTCCAGTATCCAATAAACATAATATATCATTTTTTAAGGCATATCCCATATAAAATTCATGAGAGCCAGTTGTATAAGATTCCATACCGATACCAAATACTTTTGATTCAACAGAATCATCCATATAATGATGATCACATTTAACACTATAAATCTTATCTAAAGAATCTTTAAGTCTTGCTCTAGGACCCATACGATCACCTGGAATATCTTTTAGGCCATCTGGAATCCAAATATTACATAATGATTTTTGATGCAACTCTTTACCAAAGTACTCCGAAATTTTTCTAGATGCGATGCAGTGTTTAATCCAGTAATTACGGATGTTTTCATCTGGTGAAGATAAAGTCATATTATCCTTAACCATTGGACTAGAAAAGCAAGTTGGATTAAAATCTAAGCCATAGCCTCTTTCACGCGCATAGTTAACCCAAGCCTCAAAATGTCTTGGTTCTAAATCCGCACGATCAACCAATTCATCACTAACACGATATATGGCGTGTAAATTAATTTTTTTAGAGCCTGGGACATAGCTAAGTGCTTTATCTAAATCTTTAGTTAATTCTTCAAAATCACGTGCTTTTCCTAAATAATTACCAGTTGTTTGAATACCACCAGTTAAAGGCCCAGCATTTTCAAATCCTTGGACGTCATCAAGTTGCCAGCAATGAATTGATACTTTAACTTTTGCTAAAGTACGCATAGCTTTGTTAACATCCACTCCGATACTTTTAAATTTTTCCACTACTTCTTTTTTCATAATCATTTTACCTCCCTAACAATAAATGATTTATAAACTAATTGTCTTGCTTCTTGAATATTTTGAATTACTCCATCATGAATTAATTGCACTAATATATTTCCAATTGCGGTTGCTTCAATTGGACCAGCATAAACATCAAGACCAGTGTATTTTTTAGTTAACTCATTTAAGTAATTATCTTGACATCCTCCACCAAAGATATAAAGTTTATGGAATTTTCTCCCGGTTATATCTTCAATTTCCTTAATGGCATTTTTATAAGCATTCGCTAATGAATGATAAGTTACACTAAGTACATCTTGAATTTCTAAATGTTTATTTGGAAATATACTTTTTATTGCATTAATCATTGAGTGTGGCGCTAAAAAGATATTATCATTAACATCCACTACTTCATTAAATGTTGAAGTTTTAGCTAAGTTTATCATTTCTGGGAATGTTACTTTTTTGTTTATAATTTGCATATATTCTTTACGAATATTTTGTAACATCCATGATCCCATAATATTTTTTAAATAACGAAAGTTTTTATATGCTCCACCTTCATTAGTGAAGTTTGCTTCTTTACTCTCTGTGGTTAATATTGGTTCTTTATTTTCTACGCCAATTAAAGACCAAGTGCCAGAGCTTAAATATATTTCATCTTCACTACTTGGATACGCTAATACAGCACTTCCTGTATCATGAGTGGCGACAAGAATTACTTTGGCATTAAAACCAACTTCTTCTTCTATTTCTTTTTTTAATGAGCCAACTTCTTCACCAGCAAAAGAAAGATTTTTAAATAAGTGCGATGGTAGTTGAAGTCTATTGATAATTTCTTTTGACCAGCTTCTATTTTTAGCATCTAATAAAGAAGTTGTTGATGCGTTTGTATATTCTTGCTTTTTCACACCTGTTAAACAAAAACTTAAGAAATCTGGAATCATGAGCATATTAGAAGCATTTTTTAATCTTCCGCTTAATAAATCATCATATAACTGATAAATAGTATTAAAAGGTTGTTTTTGAATACCAGTAATACTATATAATTCATTTAAAGAAATTTTATCTTCCACTAACTTAATAACTGATTGTGTTCTATTATCTCGATATGCGTACACTGGGCGAATTATATTATCTTCGTTATCTAATAAGACGTAATCAACGCCCCATGTATCAAGACCAATTGTTGAAGGAATTTTATTTAACTCTTTACATTTTTTTAATCCGTTTTTAACTTCATTTACTAAATGATCAATATCCCAGCATAAATGGCCATTACTAGAAATCATTTGATTTTCAAAGCGATATATCTCTTCCATTACTAATTTATTGTTTTCCATATGGCTTAATATATGGCGACCACTTGATGCTCCGATATCAATAGCTAAATAATAATTCATAAGTGCCTCTTTCTTGCATCACCATGCAAATAGTTTTTAACCACTTAAATAATAAACGTAAAGCGCTTTATTAAATATAACAATATTGCAATTTTATATAACAATCGTGTATTATATTTTTATATAAAGGAGAGGGATAATATGCATCGTCGACTTTTAATTTCTATTCCAGAAGAAAATAATCTCTTATATATATCTGAGACCACCATTGATGAAAATTTTAAAGCTAGTTATCATTCACATCCTAACTTAGAAATTTTATTAATTGTTGATGGTGAAGGAAAACTTGTCACAATCAATCGTAATATTGATATGAAAAAAGGCGATGTCATAATAATTAACGCAAATTCCAAGCATTGCGAAGTATCAAAAACAAAATGTACTTTTTACGCTATCGGGATTAATAAATTAGAAGCCTTTTTGCCAAATGATTTTCAAAAGAAAATAATTTATTTTTCTTTAAATAATAACGATTTTAATAGTTTATTAGCGCTTTATAAAATCATATTCCAAGAAGTAGAAATCACCAAAGATTATAGTTTTGATATTATTCTAAATAGTTACAATATGATTATGAAATATATTGCAAGAAATATTTCTATTAACTTTAAAAAAGTTGAAAGTGAAAATAAATCTAGTTTAGTAGCTAACGCTATTAATATTATTGAAAACTATTACTATAATCAATTAACATTAAAATCAATTGCCCATCGATTATCTATTTCTCCTTCTTTATTAGCGCATGCTTTTAAAAAAGAAACCGGAAAAACTATTATTGAATATAAATTAGAATGTCAGTTGCAAGAAGCATGTAACTTACTTAAAATTACGGATATGTCAATATTAGATATTGCTTTTGCCACTGGTTTTACTACTTCTTCTTATTTTAGTGAAACTTTCAAGAAAAAATTTGGTATAACTCCAAAAGAATTTCGAAACAATTTAAAGAATTAATATGTTTAATTTTTCATAATCATCCCAAAATATTACCGGTGATATTATGAAGGAAAAAATCTTATATTTCAGTAATATTTTATTATTATTTGTATTCTTGTTTGCTTTAGTGATTATTCCTAACGAAACAAACGTTAGTAATATAAAACAAATAAGCGAAAAAGAAGCCACTACTTTCTTATTAAAAGAAAAAAGTACTTCATTAACTTTACCAGTAGTTAATGATGGAACTAAAGATACACAAGTAGAAAATATTAGTAATGCTGATTTTATTAAATATGATGATAATTTTATGTATAGCATTATTAATACCAAATTAAATATTATTAATTTAGAATCTAATGAATTAATAGAATCTATTGAGTTTAATAGTTTTTATCCTTTAGAACTTTTATTATCTAATAATCAAATAATTGTATTTGGTTCATTAGAACAAACATATAACCTTATTCCCGGTCATAAAATCGAATATCGTCTTACTTCTTTTGCCATGTATTTTATTAACAAAAGTGATTTTATTATTTCGCGATTCATTACATTTGATAATTCTTTTTATATTAACGCCATTACTAAAAACGATTATTTATATTTGACATTAATGAACACTAATATTTTCAATAATGAAACACATACTTTTATATATCCGATATTTAATGATTCAACATTTGGAAAAGATCAATTAAAAAGTAAAGATTTATACTTAAATGAAACAGGAAATAATGCTTATTCTCTACTTTTATTAGCTAAAATAGATTTAAATAATAAAGCAAAAACAAACTTAAAAGGATTCCTTGGTTTAGCGGGTATTACTAAATTAACTTCAGATTACTTAACTATTGCTTGTTCTATATATAATGAAACAAGTAAAACGGATTTAATTATATTTAAAATAGATGAATTTAGTTACGCAGGACATATAATAATTGATGGCTATTTAATCTCAGAATATGCTTTATATACTTATAATAACTATTTACGTATTGCGACTTCAAATTATATCAACGATGAATCTAAAAACTATATTTATAATATTTCTTTAACGTCATTTAAAGTATTATCCTCTATCCAAATAGCGCCAAAAGAAAGTATATACGCCATTAGATTTAAAGATAATTATTGTTATTTAACAACTTTCTTATATATTGATCCATTTTATCTAATTGATTTTACTAATCCTAATAAGATAAAAATAATTCATGAAAAAGAATTAGATTTTGTGGGAGATTATATTAAATTATTAGATGATGATACTATTTTTATGTTAGGCAGATTATTAAAACCAACTGGTGAATCTGAAGGTCTAGTTTTAGCGCTTTTTAATAAAGAATTAAAACTAATAAAAAATGTTAAGATAACTAATCCTAACATTTATAGTGATGTAATTTATAATCAATCCTCAATTGCATTTTTAGATAAATATGTGGCATTCCCTGCATATTCAAATGATAAACAAATTGTATATGTATATGATAAAAGTGATCTATCATTATTACATCAATTTAATTTTGAAGATGAATTTGTTTTAAGAACTTTATTTATAAATAATAAGTTATACATTATTACAAATAATGCACTTACATCTTATTCATTACCTAACTACGCTAAAACTAACGAGATAAATTTTGATTAAAGATTAAATAAACATAATGTAATATATCGGCAAATAAGTAATTTTTCCTACTTTTTTTACCATTTGTTCATTGCTAAATACAATTCCTTCAACAATGCGATAATTAGTATTTTCAATTAACTTTGGTAATGCACGAAAATTGCTATAATCTTTACCGGATTTAATCTCTAATGGCAATATTGAAAGAGTATTATAATCATCAACAAGATAATCAACTTCTCCAACTTTTCTTCGATCATAATAAAATAACTCATGTCCATGCGATTTTAATTCTTGAGCCACAACAGTTTCATAAACTGCGCCTAAATTTACACCTTTAGTGTCATCAAGTATGGAACTTACATTATTTTTGTATAATAAATTTGTTAATAATCCAATATCATTCATGTATAACTTGATTAAATTTTTACTACTTGATTGAATTAAAGGGAATTTTGGTTCGCTAATTGCATTAGCCCCAAGAACAATACCAGAAGATAATAAATAATCAAATTCATCTATATAATGTGTGTATCTCACATCATCAATATTTTCAATTGCTTTGAATTGGATCCTTTTTACTTTATTTTCAATATTAGATGGTACTAAATCATATATTTTTTTTATTTTTAATTTATGCTCAAAATCATATTTAGTTGCATCATCACCATAATACTTTATTGTATCATCATGAATTTCACGTACTTTTACAATATTCTTTGATTGAACATATTCTTTAACTGCTGCAGGCATCCCACCTATAAGCAAGTATAGTTTAAAAAGATACATAATCTTATTATGAATTGATTCTTCTAATGACTGGCGATTATTAAAGCATTCCTTCATATATTTAATTAAAGAGTCCCCTATGGAATTTGCTAATAAAAATTCTTCAAAATCCATTGGGTACATTTTCTTTTCAGTAATAGATCCCATAGGAATTAAAGTCGTGCTTTGTAAAGCAATACCTAATTCAGAGCCACTGCATATGTATTTATATTTGTTATCTTCTTTAAGAGGCTTTAATAAAGTAAATAATGTTGGATATTCTTGAATCTCATCAATAAAAACAATCGTATTCTTATTATTTTCCAATTTATTCCCAGCATAAGCACTTAATTTTAAATAAAAAGCATCTATTGTTCTTACGTTTTCAAAGAGTTTATCACCTGTTTTATCATTTGCCATATTTATTTCTATATAATTTTTAAAATGTTTTTTGGCTAGTTCTCTGATGATATAAGTTTTTCCTACTTGTCTTGCTCCATCAATACATAAAATTCTTTGAGAATTGCTTAATAAATACTCTTCAATATAGGCAGAAATCTTTCTATACATACATTTTCCTCCGGTTTTCAAACGATTAAAGCATTAAAAAAATACGCTTTTCAATAATTATTATAGTACTTTTTTTACGCTTTTCAATAAATTTTTCCTATTATTTTTTACGCTTTTCAAATTTTTAGATACCCGCTAAAGGCAAAACATATACTCCATCTTCTAATGGATAAACTACGTCTGTATTGCAAATTATAACTTTTGCACCAATATTGTAACTAGTTTTATCCAACTGTTTAAAGCCTTTAACAGCGCTATTATTGAACTTGAATCCCGATTTACATTCAATACGATTTAATTTTCCATCATTAATGATAATTAAATC
>CAKPJO010000042.1 GCA_934162685.1 uncultured Bacilli bacterium
ATTCAAAAGCATCAAGCATTTCTCTTGTTGTACGATAATGTTGATCTGGATTTTCAAAATAATCCATATTTTCACGGGCATAAGGCATTAATGGGTGGTTAATATTTCCAATTGCTTTTGCGGAAATAAATACATCACGGTACCTTTTATCTTCTGGATTAAGATAATGGACGTCTCCAGTGGCCACAACCATTTTACCTGCAGCATCCGCAGCTTCAATGATATCTCTTACATATTGATGACATTCTTCTTCATCTTTAATATCACCCATATTAATTAAATATGAATAATTTTCTGTTGGTTGTACTTCAATATAGTCATAGAAACTAACTACTTTTTGTAATACTTCTTTTGTTCTCGTTCGAGCGGTATCAAACACTTCGCCATTAAAACATGCACTACCTAATAATAAATTTTCACGATATTGAACCAACAAACTGCGTGGTACTTTTGGTACGTTAGCAAAATAATTTATATGTGAGAATGAAATAATTTTAAATAAATCTTTTAAACCCGCAGCATTTTTAGCTAAAGCCACCACATGCACTGGTCTTAAATGTTTATAATGCTCATCACTTGCTTTAAGATTAGCTAAATCTTTATGTGTTAACTGGGCATTTTCTTTTGTTAAAACCGCAATCATAGCTTGCCATACTTCATTAGTTACACTAGCATCGTAATCCGCTCTATGGGCGGCATCTTCATCATAAACAACATCCATATTACGACATAATGTTCCTAAACGATGGTTACGAGATTCTGGAAATAGAAATCTAGCTAAAGCTAAAGTATCTACAACTGGATTCATAAATATTGGTTCATTAATTTTCTTACAAGCGGCATTTAAAAATCCAATATCGAAGTCAGCGTTATGAGATACTAATATCGCATCACCAACAAATTCACGAATTTTGTGAATTGCTTCTACTAAGGAATTTTGTCCTTTTAACATGGCATCATTAATGCCAGTTAATTCTTTAATCTTTTCTGATAGAGGTCTTTTAATATCGACAAATATATCTCGAGAATCCACGACACGTCCTTGTTCAAATTTAACGGCACCAAACTCGATAATATCATCATATCTTGCTGATAATCCCGTTGTTTCAAAGTCGAATACCACATAAGTGGCTTTATTAAGTTCTAAATCACAAGGATTTCTAATAGCATTAACTTCATCATCAATCATGTAAAGTTCGCTACCATAAAGAATTTTAATATTCCCATATTTTTTACTTGCATTTTGTGCGGCTGGGAAAGCTTGAACTACCCCATGATCTGTAACCGCAATTGCTTTATGTCCCATTGAATGAGCTAAAGCAATATAATCTTCAATATTAGTAACACCATCCATAGTGGACATTTTTGTATGTAAATGTAATTCCACACGTTTTTCTTCCTCTTCATCTTTTCTTGGTTCATCAGGAGGAAGTAAATCAATAAAACGTGCGGTAACATTTAATTCTTTGGCAAAAGTATCATATTCAGCGTGTCCTCTAATACGAATATTGGCGCCAATTTTAATACCTTGAATTTTTTCTTTTGTAAAATATTTAGCATTTTCAAACACTTTTACGTGGATTGCTCCTGTAGCGTCTGCAACACCAAATGTAGCAATAATTGTTCCCTTCTTCGTATTGCGTTCTTCATAAGAAAATACTTTGGCGTCAAAATCAATATTTTCAGAATTTGTATCAATATTTTTAATACAAAATTTTGCATATTTTCCAAATCCGCCACTACTATCTTTCTTTTCTTTAAAAGGCTCATAGTTATCAACAGCATCTTTCATTGCTTCTAAACGTTCTTGATTACGGCGCTCCATCTCTAAACGATATGCTTCATCTTCATCAATTTCTTCTTCATCATCGTCATCATCAATAGTTTCAGTTTCTTCTAAAATAGTTTCTTCCGATTGAATAGATTTGTTAGTTATTTCAAATGCATCATCATAATTAATAACATCTAACAAATCGACAAATCCTTTTAATTTATTAGTAACAGAAACTATATCATCTACTTGAATAATTAACTTCTTTTCATCAAATTTATAATCTTCTAAAAAAGCAATACCGAAATTGGCAAAATACCAATCAGTTAATAAATGATAAACATCTTCGGCATTTGGATTTAAGTCATAAGTATAATGAATTGTATACTTATATGTAGTGATATTTTTTAGTGATCCTAAAAACTTTCTTAGTAATTCATAATTCCATGGTGTTTCTTTTCTTATAACCATAGTTAATATTTTTTCATTATTAATTTTTATTGGACTCCATTCACATAAATCAAAAGACATATCATAGTCATCGAGATTAGTAATGTTCATTCCTTTTAAAAATCTTTCAAATACTTTGTCTTCCATAATTAAAATAACCTATTACACTAAAATAGTCGTATAATGTCTCGTCCCATAATAAATATCATTAAACCAAATAGTAAAATTAACCCAATTGTGGAAACAATATTTTTTACTTTTTCTGGAATTTCTTTTTTCGTAATTCCTTCAATAATAACCACTAATAAATGCCAGCCATCTAATCCTGGGAATGGTAATAAATTAAATATCGCTAAATTAACAGAAATTGCACCCCATAAATAAAGGAACATACCAAATCCATAACTTTTTAAGACTTGTGATGATTGAGCAAATATTGCTACTGGTCCTCCAACAGCGTCCCAGTTTTTACCAACAAATAATCCCCCTAATGTTTTAGCAATTAAAACTGTATTATCGCCAAAGTCTCTATTTGTTGCGCCTAAAATTGCCCCTAAGCTTTTATATCTTACATATTGATAATAAGTAGAAATGCCCATTTTACTCCAAGATAATGTACCATCTTTCGCAACTTCAACAGTTAAAGTAACATCAATAGTTCTAGCATCACTTGGTTGCTCACCTTCTGAATAATATTTAATGGCAAGCGTTAATGTATCATTAGCATTTTTAGGAGAAATATCATATCCATTTTCTCCATCTACTTTTATTGCTAGAGCACTATACCATAAATCAGTAGGATTTTCCGATGTAATTTCTACTGGCTTAAGGCTAGAACATGCATTAGCGTTTCCATCAATATTACAAGTTCTTGTTACTTCAATAATATAGTCGCCTGTTTTTAAACCTTTTTCCGCAATTGGCGACTTTTCTTGAACTGTTACTTGATTGCTTAATGTTGGTTGTCCAAAGAAAGCATTATTAGTAAAGAATAATAAAAATCCTAAAACAAAGTTAAGAACTATTCCTGCGGCCATAATAATTGCACGTTTCCACTTTTTAATTCCAAGTAAACTACGTTCTTGAGGTATGTTTTTAACTTCTTCTCCATCTGGTCCATCTTCCATACCCTCACCAAACATCGATACATATCCCCCTAATGGGATAGCGCGTAAAGAATACGTTGTTTCTCCTTTTTTCTTTTTTAAGAGTTGAGGTCCAAACCCAATAGAAAACTCATTAACATAAACGTTAAAAAGTTTGGCCATAGTAAAGTGCCCAAGTTCATGAATAATAACTAAAATTCCTAAACTGATAATACATAATAATATCGATAAAATATCAATTCCTGCTAATAACATAAATCATGCTCCTTTTTTATCAAATTTTTTGCTTGCTCACGTGCCCAACTATTGGCATTAAGTAAATCATTAATAGTCGGACTCTTTATAACATTATGCTTTTGCATAACATTTTTTATAATTTTTTCGATAGATAAAAACGAAATCTTTTTATCTAAAAAAGCATATACCGCTTCTTCATTCGCGGCATTAAGTACCGCTGGCATCGTTCCTCCAATTGTTAAAGCATCACGAGCGTATCCCACACAAGGATATCGATCAGGATCAAACTTACGAAAATGGAATGTCCAAAAATCTTCAATTGGTAAACGTTTAAAATCATTTTTTATACGCTTCATTTTAAATAAAGCATAACTAATTGGTACACGCATATCTGCTGGACCAATATCCGCAATATATGAACCATCATTAAATTCTACAAGTGAATGAATATGTGATTCATCATGAATTAAAACATCAATTTTATCTAATGGAAAATTAAATAAATAATATGCTTCTATAATTTCAAATCCCTTATTCATCATTGTTGCACAATCAACAGTAATTTTATTTCCCATAAGCCACGATGGATGCTTTAAAGCCATTTCCACAGTTACATCTTTTAACTGATTACGATCAAGATCTCTAAACGCTCCCCCTGAAGCAGTGATAATAAGTCGATCAACTGTTTTTCCTGCTTTTAAGCATTTAGCCAAAGCTACATGCTCGCTATCAATTGGATATAAATGACTATGATATTTTTTAATTAAATCATTAACTAATTCGCCACCAACTACTAAAGATTCTTTATTAGCAAGTGCTAAATCAATTCCTAACTCTAAAGTTTTAATAGTTGGTAAAAAGCCTACAAATCCTACTAAAGCATTAACAACCATATCACATTTAACTTCTTCAATAATTTTTGTTAATCCTTCATCACCATAATTGAATTTAATATGTGGATAACGTTTTTCAAATTGATAAATATTACTTTTTTCTTTAATTACAATATATTGCACATTAGGGAATTCATTCAAAATATCATCCACTACTTCAATTCGACTACCAACAGTAAATCCTACTAAATCAAAAGTTTTACGATGCTTTTTAATTATATCAATCGTTTGGCTTCCAATTGAACCCGAAGCTCCTAATAAAATGATTCTTCTCATAATAAGAAACTCCATCCATGTCCCATAAAGATAATGATAATAGTTACAACTAAAGAAGTAACAAGTAATGAGTCAATACGATCAAGAACACCGCCATGTCCTTTTAATAAAGTGCCAAAATCTTTAACTTGGTAATTGCGTTTAATAGAAGAGAAAATAAAGTCTCCTAAATTAGCGGTTAATGGCATAATAAGTGAAACAATTAAAATATTATACCAATGTTCATAGTTAAAGATATCCTTTAAAATTGGATGCTTATAGTACGCTAATAAAAAAGCAAATAAGAAACTTAATACTGTAGAGGTAACAACTCCACCAACAAATCCTTCCCAAGTCTTTTTTGGTGATATCCTTTCATTCATTTTATTTCTTCCAAATAATATGCCAAAGAAATAAGCACCAGCATCTGATAAGAATGTTCCTAAAATAACATAAACTAGAAGCGTTGAATTTTCGATATCAAAGAAACTAGGCTCAACTCCACAAGCAGGACGGAATCTCAAATAAAGGAATGATTGAATAGCTAATCCCATGAAAACCATCATCGTACATAAGTAAGTGGCATCTGATACATTAAACTTTTCATGATTTAATGTTAAAAAGAATAATACTAAAAATCCCACTGCTATACCAATAACTGATACATTTATAGCTTTATCAGCATTAAAGGCATTTACAAACGACCAATGTTCAATGTCCCAGCCAAAGTCAATCAAATTATTTTTAATTAATGTCCAGAAAATAAATGAATACGTTATAGCATGAACAAATATATGAACAAATAAGCTATAAGCTTTATTTTTAGGGGCATTAATAAATTCATGACAAGCAAAGAAAGTGGCCACAAATACTAAAATAGCAAAAAACCATCCTCCTATAAACAAGCATGGAGCGCATACTAACACCAAAATAAGCGCAGTAACAATACGATCATTCATTGATTTTTTAGTATCATTTGATAACTTATTCATTTTTTAACCCTCCAAATCTTCTATCTCTTTGTTGATATATTTCTAAACACTTAATAAGTTCATCTTTAGTGAAACTAGGCCAAGGAGTAATAGGAAATATCATTTCCGCATACGCTAATTCCCATAGCATATAATTTGATATTCTTTGCTCTCCAGAAGTTCTAATCATTAAGTCTACTGGAGGTAATCCACTACACATCATATGATTTTCAAATGTTTCTTCATTAATATCATTGATGTCTAATTTATTGTTTTTAACTTCTTCCGCTACTTTTTGAGCGGCTCGCACAATTTCATCTTTTCCGCCATAGTTTAAGCAAACATTAAATACATGTTTAGTTAAATCTTTAGTTAAATTCATAGAGCGTTTTATAGTTTCTTGTGTATGAAGCGGCAAACGATTAATGTCGCCCATCAAATGAACTCTAACACCTTTTTCGATAAATTCTTGAATATTATCATTAAAGAAATCATCTAAATAGTAAAAAAGATGTTCAATCTCATCTTGTGGCCTTTTCCAGTTTTCTGTAGAAAAAGCGTATAAACTTACACAATATATATTTAAATCGCAGCAAGCACGAACAATTTCAATTACTCTTTTACAACCTTCTTTATGTCCTAAATGTCTAGGAAGTAATCTTTTTTTTGCCCAGCGGCCATTTCCATCCATAATAAAAGCAATGTGGTTTAATTTTTTCTTAAGTACGAATTCTTTTTCCATAATTGCCACCACCTAACTCATTTATTTATATTATACATGTAATGTAGTAATATAAATAGCAACTTTTTTGATATTTTATTAAAATTTTTCATAAATTTCCATCAAAACGAAAAAAATGTTGAAGATATAACTATTGGTTTATCTCCAACATTTAAAATTAATAATTATAAGAAAATTAAATTTCCATTATTTCTTTTTCTTTTTTAGCTACAGCAGCATCAATATTTTTAACAGCATCATCTGTGGCTTTTTGAATATCATTTTCAAGCTTTTTAGCTAAATCTTCTGGCAATTCCTTATCCTTTTTAACTTTGTCATTATAATCACGACGAATATTACGAATTGCAACTTTTGCTTCTTCGCCATATTTTTTAGCAACTTTAACTAAATCACGACGACGTTCTTCAGTTAGAGTTGGGAATACTAAACGAATAGAATCTCCATCATTAATTGGATTAACACCTAAATTAGCTTCGTTAATAGCGGCAACAATAGATTTAACATCATTACGATCAAAAGGCTTAACAACTAAAACATTAGATTGCATATTTGTAATTGAAGCAATGTAAGTAATAGGAGTTTTTTCTCCATAATAGTCTGCTTTTACTTCTTCTAAAGCTGCAGGAGAAACACGTCCTGCACGTAATGTTCCTAAAGATTTTTCAAAGTTAGCATGTGCATTAGTCATTTCTTCAATACATTCTAAGATTAACTCTTCATCCATTTTTTTATTCTCCTTTTTTTATGGTGGTTCCAATGTCTTCACCATTTATTAATTTTTCAATATTTGTAGGCTCGTTCATATCGAATACACGTATTTCAATTTGATTATCTTTAAGTAACGCAATTGCCGTAGGATCCATTACTCTTAATTCACGTTTAGACATTTCATCAAATGTAATTGTTTTAATAAATTGAGCATTTTTGTCAACTTTTGGATCAGCGGTATAAACACCATCAACACCATTTTTAGCCATTAAAATCGCATCTGCTTCAATTTCCATTGCACGTAATGTAGCACATGTATCAGTAGTAAAGTATGGATTACCTGTACCACCCGCAAATATTACTACACGGCCTTTTTCTAAATGTCTAATTGCACGGCGACGAATATAAGTCTCAGCAACTGCTTTAATTTCTAAAGCGCTTAATACACGACAACCAATACCAGTCTTTTCAATAGCACTTTGAAGCGCTAAAGCATTAATAATTGTTCCAAGCATTCCCATATAATCAGCAGTTGATCTTTCAATGCCAATTTGTTTAGCAAGCTTTCCTCTCCAAATATTACCAGCGCCTACTACAACCGCAACCTCTAATCCTTTATCAACCATTAATTTAATTGATTCTGCAACTTGATCTAAGCTGTAATTTTCAAGAATCATATTGTTGTTTTTGTCAGCAAGAGCTTCGCCACTCAATTTTAATAATACGCGTTTATATGTAACCATTATATCCTCCAATATTTATGAAAAGAACACTTCAAAAGGAGTGTTCTTTAAAGTTTAATTATTTAATTTGGCTCATTACTTCAGCAGCAAAGTCATCTTTACGTTTTTCAATACCTTCGCCAACCATGTAACGTACGAATTTAACAACATTAACACCACGACTATTTAAGAACTTGCCAACTGTGGTTCCTGGTTCTAATAAATAATCTTGTTCATAAAGTGTTGTTTCAGAAAGTTGTTTGTTAACTTTACCTTCGATAATTTTAGCAACAACTGCTTCTGGTTTTCCTGCTAATTTTTCATCAGTCTTAGCAGCTTCCATTTGAATAGCTTTTTCATGTTCTAATACATCAGCTGGAATATCAGCTTTTGTGATATATAATGGGTTATTAGCAGCGATGTGCATTGCTAAGCCTTTAACATCATCACAAGCCTTATCAGTAACAACTAAAACAGAAATTTTACCTTTCATGTGGATGTAAGTACCAATTGCTTGTCCTTCAGAAGCTTCAACAACTTCAAAACGACGTAAATCTAATTTTTCACCAATTTTAACAGTGGCGTTAGTAAATAAATCCTTAATTTCTGCATTTTCTTTTGCTTCTTCAACAGTAGCAATATTGTTATGCATAATAACTCTAGCTGTTTCTTGAACTAATTCATTAAATGCATCACTTTTAGAAACGAAGTCTGTTTCACAGTTAACTTCAATGATAATTGCTTTTCCACATTTATCACATGATTTAACAAATGTTAAACCTTCAGCAGCAATACGGCTTGCTTTTTTAGCTGCTTTAGCGATACCTTTTTCTCTTAACCAGTCACATGCTTTATCGATGTCACAATCGCACTCTTCTAATGCTTTTTTGCAATCCATCATACCAGCACCGGTACGTTCTCTTAAAACTTTAATTAATTCAATAATTGGTTTTGCCATTTTTATTTTTCCTCTTCAGCTTTTGGAGCTGTTTCTTCTTTGTTTACTCTTTTTCTAGGTGCTCTACGTGCAGGTTTTTCTTCTTTAGCATCTTCTTCAACTTTCTTTTCTTCTTCTTTTAAAGCATCATTCATAGAAACTTCTGCATCGTCTTCATCTTTAGTATAAGCAACGATTGTTTGTCCGCCTTTAGCTTCAACAATAGCGTCTGCTAATACTGCTAAGATTAAATGTACTGAACGAATAGCGTCATCATTTGCAGGAATTGCATAATCTACTTCATCTGGATCAGCATTTGTATCACAAATACCAAATACAGGGATTCCTAATTTACGACCTTCTGCAACTGCATTGTGTTCCATACGTGGATCAACAACGATGATTGCGTTAGGTACTTTACGCATTTCTTTGATACCTTCTAAGTTTTTCATTAATTTTTCTTGTTCTTTCTTTAAAAGAGCAACTTCTTTCTTAGGTAAGACATCAAATGTACCATCATCAGCCATTTTTTCTAAATCTTTTAAATGACGGATTGAGTTAGATAAAGTTTTGAAGTTTGTTAATGTACCACCTAACCAACGATTTGTGATGTAGAATGAACCAGAACGGTTTGCTTCTTCAATAACTTCTTCTTGGACTTGTTTTCTTGTTCCAACAAATAAAACTTTACCTCCATCTAATACGATTTGTTTTAAAGCTGCATATGCTTCTTCAATTTTAGCTGCAGTTTTTTGGAGATCGATAATATAAACTCCATTTCTTGCACCAAAAATGTATTTTTGCATTTTTGGGTTCCATCTTCTTGTTGGGTGACCAAAGTGTGCACCAGCTTCAAGAAGTTTTTTCATTGTTATGACAGGTGTACCTTCTTCAGGCATAGCTTGTTCCATAACGTTTTCTTCTACTACGACTTCTTCTTTTTCGCTCATTTTATGAGTCCTCCTTTTGTTTTTTCCTCCACCATTTCGAACATGTCCCCTTAATTAGTTTTCTTAAGACACGAGACATGAATCCATGATGTGTGTAGTCCTGATTTTTTTCAGGCCAAATTATTCTATCATAGTAAGTATTACTATGCAATTGTTTTTTGCTTAAACTATACAAAAAAAGAGGAATATTTCATCCCCTAAAAGTATTATGCTTTTGTAACTTAAATTTATTGATTTTAGTTTTACTCTTCTATTTTGTTTTCTTCGTTTGATGTTTGATTAACCACTTGTTTAGTGGCCACTTTTTTATTTTCTGATTTAATGTAAGAGAATAATACTAATGCTGATAGACCCACTGCAATAACAATGTCCAACACCATATTTAAAACTACTTTAGAATTTGCTAGAGCTAAGCTAAGGTCAACGCCTTCTCTAGCACACATGATAACAACACTTAAAAACTCCGCTAAAAAGATTTCAAAAAACGCTATTAATGAAGCAGAAACGTAAATAACCTTGCTATTATCATTTGGATTAAACTTTTTGTAAATTACGATAATTGCTAATCCCATTAAAGCTCCTACTAATCCAGCAATAATACCAGCAAAAACATACAAAACAATCCATAATCCAACAACTGCTAAAGATGCTAAGATACCTAGCAAATAGCCTTTTACTTTATTTGACATATATAGTCCTCACTTTCAAATATATGCTAACTTACTCAAAACATTTTGTCAAAGAAAAATAAGATTACAATTTTACTTTTTAATTTTGGCTCTTGGATGGGCAATATCATATTCCTTTTTCATTGCTTCGGTAGTTACATGTGTATAAATTTGTGTGGTAGAAATTGAAGCATGTCCTAACATTGTTTGAATAACTCTTAAATCCGCTCCACGCTCTAATAACCCGGTAGCAAATGTGTGGCGTAACATATGCGGATGTAAGCCTAAAAATATACCTGTCTTTTTTTCAACCTGAGTTAAGATATATTCAAGACCGCGCAAAGTTAATTGTTCTCCTTTACTATTTAAAAACAATTTAGTTGATATATCTTCGCTCGTTGACTTCGCAAGTAGTTGTGGTCTTAAATGCTTATAATAAGACATCAATGCTTTTTGACATTCTAAAGAAAATGGAACAATTCTTTCTTTAGAGCCTTTACCAATTACCTTAATTATTCTTCCTTTAAAATCCACATCACTAACATTTATATTTACTAATTCTGATCCACGAAATCCAGAAGCATAAAGAAGTTCAATGATTGCTTGATCTCTTTCCATCAATTCATCTTTTCTTTCTTTATTGGCCTCCAATAATTTTTCCACAGATTCATCAAATAAAATTTTAGGATACTTTATTTCTGCTTTCGGTGAAGTAACAGCAATAAATGGATTATATTTTACATATTTATTTTTTTCTAAAAAATCATAAAAACTTCTTAATCC
>CAKPJO010000043.1 GCA_934162685.1 uncultured Bacilli bacterium
GTTTGAAAAATGGAAATCGCATACAAGAATGGCACAGCCTTCAGAGAAATTCCGGTGAAAGAAGAGTATGGCTTGTTTAGCTTTTTCAGTGGCTGTTTTTTCATTATCGCCAAAGTTTTTTGGCCCAAAAGCCACATCTTTTAATACTGTGTCTTCAAATAATTGATATTCTGGAAATTGAAATACTAAGCCAATTTCTTTTCGAATATCTTTAATATGTTTATTTTTCTTTTTTTGTGAAGTTATTTGATAATCACCAACAAATATAGTGCCTTTACTCGGAATTAATAAACCATTAATATGTTGCACTAATGTTGATTTGCCTGACCCAGTTTGCCCGACAAGCGCTACAAAATCATAATTAGACAAATCAATGTTAATATCATTAAGCCCAATTTGTTCTAATGGTGTACGCGGAGAATAAATATGAAAAACGTGTTCAAATCTTATTGGCATAATTTATTCACCAACTCTTCTATAGTATTAACATCTTTAACGTCAATACCTTCATTAATTAAAGCATTTTTAACATTCATAATAAACGGCAAATCCAAGTCAATACTTGCTAATAATTTTTCATTAGCAAATACTTCTTTTGGTGTTCCTTGAAGTAACACTTCACCACTATTTAAAACTATTACTTCATCAGAGTTATAAGCTTCTTCAATATCATGAGTAATAGATATGATAGTAATATTAGGATTCTCTTTTTTTAATTCTAAAATATATCCGCGAATATCTTTTTTTCCTTTTGGATCAAGCATTGCGGTTGCCTCATCAAAAATAATAATACTTGGTTTCATGGCAAGTACACCCGCAATAGCGACACGTTGTTTTTGACCGCCTGATAATCTAGTTGGTTCTTTATCTAAAAAATCATACATTCCAACTTTTTTAGCATAGTTATCGATAATTTCATCCATATCTTTATGAGGTATACAATGATTTTCTAAGCCAAAAGCAATATCGTCTCTAACTGTAGCACCAATAAATTGATTATCCGGGTTTTGGAATACAATACCAACTTTTTGACGTACTTCACGAATGTTTTTTTCACTTAAGACATCGCCAAAAATCTCGATTGTACCAGATCGAGTTTCTAATAATCCCACGATAAGTTTTGCTAATGTAGATTTACCAGATCCATTATGTCCAATCAAGGAGACATATTTTCCTTCTTCGACATCAATGCTAATATTTTTAAGTGCTTTTACCTTATCATCATAAGAAAACGTTAAATTTTTTATTGATAGTGCAACGCCCATCTCATTTCACCTTTCTATGCTTTACTTCCACAACTACTACTAAAGCGACAAACAACAAAACTACGCCAACTCCAACAATTATTTTAACTGCTAAAGAGGCATTTTCTAGTAATGACGCTAGCATTACCATAATTCCACTTACAAACAAAATATAAGCGATTAAACAAATTAAGAAGCGTTCTAAAAATTTTTTTGTACTATTTTTCATTATTCACCTTGAGTAATCTTTACTACTTTTCCGACAAATGGGCGATATTTAATACCGGCCATATCAAACATTTTACGACTTGCTTGTGTTTCAATAGAATTCTTATATTTATTATCAAGATAAATAACTTCTTTTATACCAGTTTGAATAATTGCTTTAGCACATTCATTACAAGGAAATAAAGTAACATATATTTTTGTTCCTTTTAAATTAGTAATTGGACTATTTAAAATTGCATTAAATTCCGCATGGCATACATATAGATATTTAGAATCTAATCCTTCACCATGACCCCAAGGCATTTTATCATCATCTAATCCTTGTGGCATACCATTATAACCAATACTAACCACTTTGTTATCATCATTAGCAATACATGCACCAACTTGAGTAGAAGGATCTTTGCTACGTAATGCAGATAATATAGCAATTCCCATAAAATATTCTTCCCATGATATATAACCATTTCTTTTTTCCATAAATGTGCCTCCTAATAACGTGAGATATTATATCATAATATCTTAGTTATCGCATTATTTTTTTACCCACAAGAAATTATTTGTACCTTTTTAAGTATATTTATTACTTTTCTAATCTTTTTTACATAAATTTATAGTATTTACATTGAGTTTTGTGCATCAATTTACTTTTTTTGCAGTTTACTACATTTTTTGTGAATCGTTCAATTTTAAAACACTATTTCAAATCTAAAAAAAGTAGATATTTAGTAGTAACTTCAATGCTACTTCAATATCTACTTCAATGTAACTTCAATGGAGTATTGAAGTACTTCAATGAACTATCTTTTCACAACAAATTGATGATTTGTATGGTACATTTTCCCTTTGTTTGTTTCATTTTCAATCAAAAATTGTTGTTCAACTAAATTTTCTAATACATTTTTTCTAAAAAATGTAGAATTAGAAACATTTAAATATTCAGTTATTTCTCTAACAGTTTTGTCTTCAAAATAACAAAAAGCCAAAATAGATGGATCATACTTGCTAGGACTATCTATAGTTTTAAGCATATTTAAACTTTCATCATCAACTTGCACACCATCTTCATAAGTAAGATCCGGCAAAACTATCGAAAATTGATTGTTCTTTGAAAAAATAAATGGTCTTTGACTATCTTTTACATTTTTATAGTCATCTAATATTTTTTCAAATCCTGTGCCTTTAGCTTCCATGGCTTTACATAAAACAAAAACATTACATATTAATGTATTTCTTCTACGAGATATAAAATAATCAAGTTTATATGTTAATTTTACTTCACCAGTTCCAAATAAACCACCAGGAGAAGATATAACCAATCTGTTTTTAAATAAATCAACATAGATTGCACTACCACTTATAAAATAATCACGATGCGCTAACGAATTAATAATCGCCTCAAAAATACTTCTTTTAGGGAACGAGTCAACATCTATTCTGCTTGTAGTTTTTTTAATAAAGCCATGGTTCATTCTTTGATTTATAAATTCCCAAATAAATTTATAACATGTAATCAAATTGCCTTTAAAAGAATTGCTTGCTATTATCTGGTCATCACCACGAGTCAATCCCTTATAAAGAGAACAAACTATCATAGAATCTTCGCCATTATAATTATCTTCAAATAATTGTGCTCCTTTTGTTAAAAATTTATTTTCGTCAAAGAAACCAATCGACGCCAATTCTTTTTCCTTTAACTCACAATTGGTATTTTCTTTATAAAACGCACAAAGATTTTTAAAATTATTAATATCAAACTTAACATCCGTCGTCTGCAAATCATATTTTGGTTTTTTGCTTGATAAAGTCATTGCTATAATCTCTTCTGTTGTAGCTGCAGCAGTATACCCGTCTTTTCTTATAAATATCATTGGCATTCCTTGATATTTTAATATAATCGGTTTAACTTCTGATTCAAATATTGTAATCTTAATTATGTATCTTTTCTTCAAATTGACCATGTATGGTAATAACTCAATATTGATGGTAGGAACAATTTCGAAATGTTCTTTTAATTGATTATAAAAATATATTTTTTCTTTATCAACTTCTTCTAATTGAAAGCCTATTAATTTATTTGTTTTATCTTCAACACCTACTAATAATACTCCACCTTTATTATTAGAAAACCCATCTACTGTTTTTAGCCATCCTAATACATTAGTTCTATCCAAACGAGATTTACACTCATAAGAATCATTTTCTATAGTGAATTCTGGACATATTTCATTAAGTAACATATTTTTTATCACCCAAAACAATTTTACTTCAAAGCAACTTCAATGTCAACTTCAAAGTAACTTCAATGGAGTATTGAAGTACTTCAATGAATTAAATATTTCTTATTTTTTAAACACATAAAACTTTTGATATAAAAACTCTAATATAAAGTTTATAACCATTGTTAATGCTAAAACTAAGTAATTATTCCAATTTAAGCAATCCACTAATCCATAAGTCCATAACGTCGATAATGGCGTAAATATCACATAAAATAATAATACTTTTAACATTGCTTTATATACATTACTTGCGGAATGAAATGTAAAATTACGATTTAAAGTAAAATTCCATAATATTGATAAAAGTAAAGCAATCAAATAAGAAAGCCATGATACAAAATGAAGTAATTCCACCATCAAAGTATCCGCAAGTGCTTGAATGATTCCAGCAGACAAAGAAAAGAATGTAAATTTTATAACTTGTAATATATTTTCTTTTTTACTTTTTTCCATACTAATAATCCTCGCTTATAAAAAATACCTCATTTATAAAATCTTGTCTACTTTTCTTATTAATGAGAATAAAAAATCATTCCGCGTATAAAAAAGATGGATGATTGAAAACACTTTTCTATTAATGAAATAATTTTTAGATTTTAAATCAATAAATCACCCTAAAGATAATAGTGATTCTCATTTCTTTTCTATCTTTTTACGCTTTATTATTGTTATATACAAAAAATTAGATTTTTTGAAGTTGGCAAAGTCTTTAATTAATAAAAGTATAACACTACATCCGGTTTGTTTTATTTCATATATTCAAAAATATATTAATAAAGAGTAAAGATGAGAGGCGAAGTGGTAATATACTATCATCTTATTTCCAATCATCTTTGCTTAAGAAATTCATAATAAGTTTAATTATAACTTCTTTTTCTTCTGGTTTTGATTCTGCAGTTAAAACAGTAATTGCAACTAATGTATCGTTTGATATTATTATTTTACCATTTTTAATTAATGCATGATTTCTATTTAAAAATTCCAAAAACAAAGTTGCAGCAATTCTTTTACATCCATCAACAAACGGATGATCTTTCACTAAAAAATATAGTAAATGAGCAGCTTTTTCTTCTAATGAAGGATAAACTTCTTGTCCAAAAACATTTTGATAAACTGCAGCAAGAATTCCATCGAGTTTTCCTTTTTCTTTTTCTATGCCAAATACCGATGATGTATTTTTAAACTTCATCGAATCAATAATCGTTCTGCAATCAAAGTATGTTAATTTATATAAGGTTTCATTACCTTTTGGTTTAACTAAACATTGATGATCATAGTCATCTAATAAATCTAAAGCTTTAGTATATTCTTCTATAACATTAACTAATGCTTCTTGGTCTATATTTAACGATGATGCAAGCATTTTATTTTGCACATCAATTGTTTTATTAAGCACTTCTATTCTTCTTTTATTAATAGAATATCCTTGAATTAAATATTCTTTTAGAATTTTATTAGCCCATTTTCTAAAAATAATACCTCTTTGAGATTTAACTCTATATCCAACAGAAATAATCATATCAAGATTATAAACTTTTATGGTACGATTAACTTTTCTATTTCCCTCAATTTGAACTATCGAGGATTCCTCGACAGTTGAAACATCTAGTTCATTGTCTTTCAATATATTCTTTATATGCAAGCTAATATTGTCTATTGAAACTTCAAACAATAATGCCATTTCTTTTTGTGTAAGCCAAACAGTTTCATTATTAATATCCGCTCTAACATCAATTTCAAAACTATTATCAACAAATTTTACTATTTTAAATTCATCCATAAACTATAGTCGAGTAGAAATCTCGACGCTCCTTTCAAATCTAATTAGTTGTGAACAGTTTGTCTAATACCATCACAATAATAATATATATTTCTTTATATCTTTTTTCGACATAATATTGTTTTTTTTGTTAGCAGATACATTGCTAGTCTTTTAATACTGAAAGTGGAACAACAAAAATCCCTTCTTCCGTCTTATAACAATCGCCACGATTTGTTAAAATCATCTTAAATTTAGGCAACTTATTATCTTCTATTTATGAAATATTTACTCTAATAGTATAGAAAACATTCAACATCTAACCATTAATTTTCTAAGCGTTAATTAAATGATCTGGTAATAATATAGAGCATTTTTAAATTGTTTTTTACTATGTAACTTAGCTAGACCAACTTTTTTACAAAAGTCCGGATCAATTTATGGTCACTTTTTAATTTGTTATTACGCCTTAACTATTTTAAGATTGCTTAAATTTAAAATCTTTAATGATTCAGATTGTTGAATTTATTAGAAATTATAAAGCTACTGAAGGCTATACTGGTTCATATATCAATAACGCTTCTAGAACTAGAACTTTTGATAAAATTAAAAAGGTACTTAATTTATCAAAAAATGATTTTTAACACCTTATTTTTGAAGGCAACTACCAAAGTCAGGTGTTATAAAATCTTGTCTATGATTTTATTTTAAAGATGATTATAGTAAACATAATTAAAATATCCATCTAACAAAAATGCGTATTTACGCAAAAATTTTAGATAGAAATAATAATTTAATACAAAGTACCTAGCGCTAGTTAATCTAATATTACACAACATCATTTTTCTAGTTCTATTCCCTAATTTTGAAATAAATGCTTTTGTTTAAAAAAAATAAGGCATATATTAAAGCGTTTTTTAATCTTTTATAATATTATATTTTGAACGTAGATAATTCGTTTCGATATTCTGAAAAAAGAAGTTTATATTTCAATTAAATAATTATGCGAATTTATAAGATAACACTATGGTTTATAATATATGTTATCTTATATTTATAAATATTTATTCTAATAATATAGATAACTTATCACCTAACTATATAATTTTCTAAACGCTAATTAAATGCTCTTAATAATAATCTAGAACATTTTTAAATTGTTTTTTACTATATAGCATTGAGAACTAATTGCATAAAATTATTAAATAGTTCATAATAGTTCTAACGAAGGGAAACATTACTCTATGTCACTAATTGAATTTAAAAATGTTTGTTTTAAGTATAAAGGTAGTAATGAACAAGCTTTATCAGATATTAATTTATCAATTAACGAGGGGCAAATAATTGGTTTACTAGGTCCTAATGGCGCTGGTAAAACTACTTTGATTAAATTAATTGTAGGATTATTAAAAAACTTTACCGGTGAACTTACTATTGATGGTCACCCAATTGATGAACACACCAAGTCAATTGTAAGTTATCTACCTGATAGAACTTATATTGATGAGGAATTAAAAATCAAAGATGTTGTTGATATGTTTAAAGATTACTATAAAGATTTTAACATGGAAAAGTTAGATAATTTATTAACAAATATGCATCTTTCTTTGGGGACCACTATTAAAACATTATCTAAAGGTAATAAAGAAAAATTACAACTCGCCCTTGTTTTAGCGCGTGACGCTAAAATATATATATTAGATGAGCCTATCGCTGGTGTTGATCCAGCACAACGCGAATATATCATTAACACAATCTTAGCAAATTATGCTAAAGACGCTGTTGTGATTATATCCACTCATTTAATTGAAGATATTGAATCAATATTAGACCGCGCTATTATGATAAAGTATGGTTCAATTATTCTTGATGACAGTGTTTCTAACTTAATGACCTTGCATGATAATAAATCGCTTAATGATTTATTTAAGGAGGTATTTAGATGTTAACGCTTATTAAACACGACTTAATAAATACTAGAAAAAAGTTTATTATAGCCTTTATTGTTTTATTAGCTCTTAGTATTTTATTTCCTCTTACCGGTTTAGGATATGGTAATTATGATGCTAGCGATAGTGCTGAAGTCGGAATGCTTGTATTAGGACTTATTACTACTCTATCTATAACTACTTTCTTTATCATTGGTATTTCACTTCTTTCTATTGCTATTAAGCAATTCCAAAAGTCTTTATTTTCTAATCAAGGTTATTTAACATTTACCTTACCTTTTAAAATGTGGCAAATAGTTTTATCTAAGATTATTACTTTTATTATTTGGTCGTTTAGTTTTATACTCATATACTTTATTTCATTAAATATTCTAGTATTAGAATTTAATGGCATTCTTCTAGCAAAAGGGTATGAAACTGTTTCAATTGCTTCTTTCTATGAAGGTTTATGGAAAATAATAGAGAGTGTAGCTATATCAAGATATTTTTCGATATTTTTAGCATGGGCCCCAAGCAACTATGAGCCTAATGCCTTTGTCATTACTATTTCTGTTATTCATTTAATATTATATATTCCTTTATTCATATGTATTATCTTATTATGCTATAGTCTTTCTCATAGTAGCCTAATTAAAAATTCTAAATCTTGGGTATCCGCAATATTATTCGTTATAATTGCTTACTTATTAATATTTTGCACTAATATAATCTTATGGCTTATTGCGCGTTATATTGAGGCGACAATATTACCATTCGTCTACGATTTATTAGCGGTCATTGCTATCATTATTGGTTCATTTGTAATATCGGTTAATATATTAGAAAACAAATTGGAATTTTAAAATCATTGCAAATTCAATATATTTAGTTAAATCATACTGAAAAGTATGATTTTTCTATTTGTTAAACTTTATTTTTTATTAAAAAAATACTATCATAGTAATGTTTGGAGGTGGCAATATGCTTGTTACATTAAATACTTTTGATACTAAAGATTTAATTGTTCTAATTATTGCCATACTTATTTTAATTTCCCTAATTGCTTTATGTAATTTCCGTTTATTTAAAAAGCATATTAGTCACGCTTTATATTATCATCGTTATAATAAAGCCTTAATGAAATATGAAAAGAAATTAAATATATCTTTAAAAAGCAAAAGAATTCATGTTACCGCACCTAATCGTATAAGTTATAACGATATTGCTCGTAATATTGAAAACTTTGATATCATTAATGAAAATTGTATTGATTTAATTAATGCACATAATAAAAGCAGCAAAAAACGTATAAAAGATATTGGTTTTGATTTAGATGCTTTACAAGAATTACCAAAGCTTATTGATGTACGTGGATATAATGATGTATATGAAGAAAAATTAATTAAAGATATTTTAAAGCATACTTTTATCAAAAGAAAATTACCCACTATTGATCGTATGTTAATTAAATGCTTTGGTGATGAAAACTATTTTACCTATCAAAACTCCGTTATTTTTGTATTAAATGATCGTTTAATTAAAGTAAATATTGATAAGAATAAATTAATTAAACCACGTACTTATCACTTTGATGATATAACAATCGCAATGGAGCATTTAAAGAAAACACGTTTACTTGATTATTATCATATTGCTATTTGTTATGATGAAGAAATATTATTTACTAAAAATATTAAATGTTTAACTAAGCATAGCGATATATATAAAACTATTCTTGATTTAAGTGATTCTCTTGATATGTATCAAAATTGTTCCAATATTGTTGATGCTTTAAATAAGTATAAACATATTGAAAAAGTAAATGAAAACACTATTAATAAAATTGAAACAATGTCGAGTAGAAAATTTATGTCTTGGATTCAATATGCTTTTAAATCTATTTATAAAACGGATGTTGAACTTAAAAGTGACGAAAACTATGGTTATTATTTATTAATGCAACCATCAGAAAAGCATGGTTCAGTAGTGGTTATAGTAAGAAGACACCAAGATAAAATTAGTTCTTCTTCTATTAAAACATTAAAAGAAATCCAAACTAAAGAAAATACTGATGAAGCCTGGCTTATCACTAATAGTGATTATACACGTAATTCTATCTCTTTAGCAGAAACTTTAAATATCAAATTATTAGATAAAAGTGATCTAGAACACATTGTAAATAAATATAATACTAATTACTATCAAGGATTTTAGTAATAGTTGCATTTTACACGAGAATCATAATATAATAATTATGTGCATAGATGCCAGCACAAAGGAAAACGACAGGTTTGGGGCCTGTCGTTTAAGCGTTTTAGTGGAAGTTTACATAGATGCCAATAGTAAGTCTATCGTTTTTTATCTTCTTTTAATATTAATAAAACTATTAAAAGTATTACTACTAATGTTTCCATTATTAGTCATTAATCTACTTACTATTGCACTAGCAAAACTTCCTTTCTAGTGCTGGCCATATGTGCCTCCTTATATACGCTAGGGATTGCTCCCCACTATATATATAAATAGAAGATTTTCATTTTCCGAATAAATTATTAAATTTTACATTTGTTCTTTTTACAACATGCAAATATTATGCTAATATTTATTCTAAAAGCATTTAGGAAAGGAAAATTTAATTTATGAAAAAAGCAAAAAAATTATCATTATTAATTGCTGCTGGGGTGCTAATAATGGGGGGGTATTTGGTTAATTCTAAAAATAATTTGCAAGGAGGAATAGTTGCTAAAGCCGAAGAAGCTACTATTGTACCAACAACATTAAGTCGTAGTAATACAGCAGCAGAATTTTATGAGGGTGAAAGTTTCACTTTAGGAAGCAGTGCTAAAATAACTGTTACTTATAGTGATAAATCAACAAAAACGCTTACTGAAAGTGATAAGGGTTTATCATATACAATTAACGACGAAAAGTTAAATATTGGAGATAAATTAGTTGCAAGTAAACATAATAATGGAAGAGTAATGATTTATTACACAGAAGGTGAAACAACCATTAAATTATCTAGAATTTATTCATTAACAGTTCACTCAATGATTGAAGAGCCAGAAAATGGTAGTTGGCAATTAGTTACTAGCGAATCACAATTAGTTTCTGGAGACAAAGTTATTATTGCTAGTTCCAAAAACAAAAAGGCTGCAAGTTATTTAAAAGATGGTTATATGCTTGATACAGATATTACTGTTTTCGACGATTCATCTAGTATTGAAATAAATAATTCTACAATGATATTAGAACTATACAAATCTAATGATTATTGGATGTTTAAAGATGGTGATAATGATTTATTAGCTGCAAAACAATTAAAATCACTAAAATGGTTTGAAGCCTCAGAAGTAAACACATGGCAAATATCTATTGCCGCTAGTGGTGATGCAACAATTTCTAGTACTAATTCAGACTATAGTTATATTCAATATAATGCAAGATATGATAGATTTAACAACTACGCATCAAGTACTAATGGAGCTTCTCTTCCTCAAATATATAAGTTTGTAGAAGATGATTCTAGTGATAAGTTTATTCAAGATTGGTCTACCTTTAGAGCGAAAGGTGGTAACGAAGGAATATGTTACTATTTAAAAAGTGAAAATCGTGCTGAATTAGATAAAATGTTAGCAAGATATGATGCATTTGAAGACACTAGCGCTATCGACGCATCAGAAGATATAACAGGTGTAACAATAGGGG
>CAKPJO010000044.1 GCA_934162685.1 uncultured Bacilli bacterium
GTATTAGCGTGTGGTGTACCATTTATTCATATGGGACAAGAAGTAGGACTATCAAAAAGATATTTAACTAATACATATAATACTAATGATATAGATAACCAATATAATTTTGAAGTATTAGTTAATCGCAAAGAACAATTCCGTTATATGTGTGATGTTATTGCATTAAGAAAACAATATTCGGTCTTTCATTTAAATGATTATCAAATTATTGATAAAGATATTCATTTTGAAAGAATAAATGACTTAGGAATAAAAATAACTTATAAAGTAGAAGGATATGATGAATTAATTATTATTATAAATACTTCAAGTAAAGATAATTTGTATTATAACTTTAATAAAACACACAAAATAATATTTAATGAAGTAGGAAAAGTAGTAGTGCCTATGCTTGTAGATTCTATAATCGTTTCACCATTAAATATGGTTGTGGTTGTAAATGCTTAAGAAAAAGCGTACAATCTTTTTATCGGAAGGTGCTCATAATGTTTAAACTTTTTGTTTTTGTTTTAAAAGCTGGACCGATGATACTTTGGAATTATTTTAGTTGGATTCTTCCTTATTCACGTCATCCAGAAAAATATCCTTTAGAAGTTAGATATAATCGTGTGCGTAAACTTGTTCTTAAATTATTAAAACGCTTAAATGTAGTTATACATGCCGAAAATGAATATTTAATTAATGATGGTAAAGTAAAAATGTTTACTCCCAATCATCAATCATTAATGGATCCATTATTCATCGTGGCTCTTTCAAAAAAACCAATTACATTTATAGCAAAAATTGAAGTTAAAAAACAACCATTCGTGGGAAGAGTTATGCGTATCCTTGAAGGTGAGTTGTTTGACCGTGATGATTTAAGGCAACAATTAACTGTTCTAAAAAAAGTTAGTAAATCACTTGCTAATAAACAAGTTAGCTGGGGCGTATTCCCAGAAGGAACACGAAATAAAAATCTTGATAATATATTAATCGGGGAACTTCATCCAGGTACATTTAAGATGGCTCTTAATAATGATGTGGAAATTGTTCCAACAATAATTGATAAGTCTTATACAGTTTTATCACGTAAAATCAAACGCAAACAATATGATGTTAATGTATCATTTATTGAATTTGATAAGGGTAATAATAAATATAAAAACACTTTAGAACTTCGTGATGATGTTTATAAAGCAATGTGTGATAAACTAGTAGAATTAAGAAAAAATGATGTAAATGCAAAGTAAAAGCTGCCTAGGCAGCTTTTTTCTTTCTTCTAATTAAGAAAACAATAATACTTATAATCATTAATATAGTAACAATAATAATAGGCACTAATACTTTAGTGGTGATATTACTATCAATAGAAGGATTAACATTTGGATTATTGTTGTCATTATTATTTTTTAAGACTTCTGAAATATATTTAATAGAAGAGCCAATTGATATAACTTGTCCATCTTCACCAGTAGCGTCATAAGAAGAACTAAGAATTTCTTTTGTTATTTCATCAAGTGCATTATATTTATTAATTAAATTAGTAGCTAATTCTTTATTAGTCACAATATCACATATGGTATTATTTTCATCACGAATATCTTTATACCAAGTATTATTTAAGAAGTTATAAGCATTTTCTAAAGAAGTAATAGTGTTAATATCTTCACTAATTAAAGATTTTTCTTCTTCATAAAGCGTAGAAACTAATTCTTTAGCATTAGTAATTTTAGTGTTAATATTTGATAAATCACGTACATTTTCTCTTATAACACTAAATTCATTTTTAGCTTCTTTGATTGCTGCCTTAACTTCATTAGCAAAACTTGAACTATATACTTTAATATTTAATTGCTTAGAAATATTGCTATTATCATTAGATGTGATAGTTAATGTTACTTCTCCTCGATTAAGGCCAGTAATATTTAAGCCGTTAATAGAAACAATATTATCTTTATCAGCAGTAATAGTAACATTTTTATTTGTAGTATTAATAGGAGTAAATGTTACATTAATATTAGCTACTTCATTTATATCAATAACATTTTTATTAATTGATACATCTAAATCATTAATAGTAACTGGTTTAATAGTTAAACCAGAAATAGTAATAGTTTTAGTAATATTACCTTCAACATAATTACCAGTGACGCTTGTAGAATTAAGAGTTAAATTTGACCAAGATACTTTATTAGTAACATCAATAGAAGAACCATCATTATAAATAGCGTTAATAGTTAATCCAGAAGCATCAAATGATTCATCAACGATATATTCTTTTTTAGTTGGTTCTCCTTTAACTTCTAAATCGACTAGGTATTTGCTAACACCAGGTAAACGATATAGTTGTGGTAAAAGCATTGTGGATGATGTATTAGATGTATAAGTTGTAAATCTCGTATTTGTATAGTTATATAAGAATCTTCCATAATTTTGTGTGCTATTTTGAATAGTGGCTAAGTTATTAGAAATGTTAATTGACCAAGAAGTAGTGCCACTTCCGAACGATAATTTTTTATTTGCTGTAGCACCAAGCTTTTGATTATTATTAGTGAATGTATAAGTATTACCATTTTTACCTAATGTAAAAATTAAAGCATCACTAGGCATAGAAGTAATTTGTGACTTATCACTATTAAATGATGCATTAGAAGCATTTAAGTAAGTGTTATTTAGATTGCTAGCTACTGCACCTTTAGAACTTTCAGCAATAACAACTTTATCCCCATCATTTAAAGAATTAACATCTTTTACTAATTGATAATTTTTAACTTCATTAACTACTATTCCAGAATAAGTGGCAGAACAATTTCCAAATCTACAAATTACTGATGTGGTTCCTAATGCTAAGGTAACGTTATTAGTATTAGCGTCTAGCCATTCACAATTACTATTATTTAAAACACCAGAGGTGCCATCACTATAATAGGCAGTTACTGTTAAACCAGTAGGATCAAATTTGTCACCTTCATCATAAGTGTTTTTACTAGCAGTTCCTGATAATTCAATACTAGTAATACCTTTAACATTTATAGTAATGCTTGCTTTTATATTTGCTGATTCGACACTTTTAGCAGTAATAACTGTACTACCTTCGTTTAAGGCTTTGATTACACCATTTGTAACTGTGGCAACACTAGGATTACTAGATTCCCAAGTAAGATTTCTATTTGAAGCATTGCTTGGTGTGAATATAGGATTAAGGGTATAAGAATCGCCACTTGCTAAGCTAATTGAACTTTCTTCAAAACTAATGCTTTCTAGTGGGACGATTTCGCTTGTAGTTAGTGCTTTAACTCGGAAATTTATTTTGCTAGAAGCACTAACATCATTCCATGAAGATCCGTTAGTGGAAAAATAACTTTGACCGCTTGAAGCAGCATTAACTGTTTTCATGCCATTTTGAGTATCATTGTAACTTTCATCACAAAGTAGTGTGATTGAACTAGAAGGGTTAGAAGAACTAGTTAAACGTACAACAACCGCAAACTTATTTCCTTTTTTAATGCTAGGAATAGTATCTAATTCAATAGTATGGAATCCCGCATAAGTTTCCACACCGCTTTTTTGACTAACTAATGTTCCTGAAGTAGGAGTGCTTGTAACATTATCATAAACATATATGTCATATTTTATATTTTCATCGAAACTAACAAATGTCACAGCGCCAACATTTTCATTATCTTGGGCTAAAAATACGTTAGCCATATAGCCTCCGCCAGTATAGCCACCTTCATTATCATTATCACTATATTCAGCATAAAAATCACTAGTACCATCATATTGATAATTTTTTTCATAATGATCTTTTGTATCAAAAGAGTAGAAAGCAGTTGGTTCAGCAATTAAAGATGAATCTTCATAAGATAACCAGAAATATCCATTTTTCCCCCAACTAGCGCCCCAGCTATTTTTTACTAACCATGCTCCGTTATTAGTAGGACGAGAAGCAGAATTGAAGTTTGTTTTAGAAAAGTTATCATCCCAACCAACAACAGTTACTTCGTGGTTAGCCCAATTGAATCTGCTACTACTAGTATTAACAGATTGAACGTAACAATAAGAATCATAAGTATCATTGAAGTAACGATCATTATCATCATGATAATAACCAAAGTCACCAGCGCCATATTCAAAAATCATTTCCTTCATTAAAGAAATATCGGAAGTATCAATAATATAACAATCTTTTAAGTGCGCTTCATTTAAAGTATATGCTTCGCTAGTAGAACTTGGCTTAAAACTTTTATTATTGCTTTTATAAGTATAATTAGTATTTTTCCCTTCATCAGCAGGACCTGTCCATCGGGCATAAGTAAGCATAGAATTATAATTTATGCCACCAAAGTCTAAATAAGAATCGCTAGTAAGAGTATAAGAATCGCCACTTAACAATCCTAATTCATCATAAGCGTTATTATAAGTAAAATAAGCTAAATGTAATTCAGATAAATTTATAGAATTTTTATTAAATCCATTATTTTTAATTAAACTAGCTTCACTAGCAGCACTAGCGGCAAAAGTCCAACACGTTCCATCATTATATTGGTTTTTAACCGATGTAATGTATCCTTGATCAACTGCACTATAAGATGAAGGCAAAGTGGCTTGTCTAGCTTTTCTAACATTACTTGTTTTGTTTTGAAAACTTATTTGTTTTTCAGAATGCACTCTACCATATTTTGATGGGGCGGATTTTTGAGTGTTAAGTACATAGCCTTTTTCAACATTTGATTGAGTATTAATTTTGGTATTAGCCATACCAGGAATAATACTTAGTAAAAATAATAGTTTAATAACATTTTTCATATAAACACCTCGCGTAACAAATTGTAACAAATAATCAACGGAATATAAATAAAAATGCTTACTTATTTATTGAAAAAAAAAGTAAGAAAAAGCATTAATGATAAGATTACTAGTTAAAACAATGAAAAAATGGTATAATCACTTCGAAGTTAGGGGTTAATTATGATAAAAATGTTATTTGTTTGCCATGGTAATATATGTCGTTCTGTTGCCGCGGAATTTATTTGTAAACAGTTAATTAAAGAACAAAAATTAGAAAATGAATTTTATATTGATTCTTGTGCGACATCATTAGAGGAAATCGGTAATCCTATTTATCCTCCGATGAAAAAAGTTTTGGAAAAACATCATATTTTATTAGAAAAACATTATGCAAGACAAATAACTAAGGAAGATTATAATAATTTTGATTATATTTTTATTATGGATAATAATAACATGCGAAATATAAAGCATTTGCTAGGAGAAGATATAAATCATAAGATATATTTAATAAAAGATTTTGCTGGTAAAACTGGAATGGTGGAAGATCCTTGGTATACCGGAAGATATGAAGTTGTGTTTAATGAACTGTATGATTGTATCAAAATAATTATTGAAAAGTTAAGGTGTGAATAAAAATGAATATAAAACTAAACAAAGAAGATAAAAGTAAATTTCATAAGTTGTTAGAAACATTAGAAACTAATGTAGCGGTTGCTAATATGTTTTTAGAGTTTTGTGCACATTATGATTTTATTGATAAAGAAAAATTTATGTTATCCAAAGATAAAAAAACAGCATTTGCTTATGAATTTTTAAATTTTTTTGAAATTGAACTACAAGATCAAAGTGATTATGACTTATTTAATAATTATATTAAACCTGCAATCAGAGAAGTTGACCCTAAAATAATTACTCAAAATCCATATGTTTTAAATGTTAAACCAGAAAAGTTTAAGCATGAAGATTATGAATTAGTTTATAAAAAATTCTATGCTTTACAACCATTTGTTTATCAAGATATTAGTGTTAATAAAGAATATTATCAAGAATTAAGTAGTATTTCATTTTTCGAGCAAGATATTCCATATTTAGTTATTGCTAAAAATCATATAAATTGGATGAGCATTACACCTAATGAGATAATTACTATGAAAGAAAGTATTGAAGAAGCCAAGGGAAATGTAATTACATTTGGACTTGGGCTAGGTTATTATGCTTATATGGTTTCAATTAAAGAAGACGTAAAAAGTGTAACAATTATTGAAAATGATAGTAAAATCATTGAAATATTCCAAAAACATATTTTACATTTCTTTAAAAATAAACATAAAATCAAAATTATAAAAAGTGATGCTTTTGAATATTTTTCTAATAAAAATAATATGAGTAAATTTGATTATGCTTTCATGGATATTTGGCATGATCCTAATGATGGGCTTCCTCTTTACATGCGTTTTAAAAAGTTAGAACAAAAAGGAAAATGCCAATATTCTTATTGGCTAGAAAAATCATTGATTGCTTGTTATAGAAGATTATTAATAACCACAATAGAAGAACAATTTAATGGAGCTAAGGAAGTGGATTATCTAAAAGCAAAAACTATGGAAGATAAAATAATTAATGATATATATTTTCAAACTAAGAATTTAAATATAACTAATTTTGCGCAAATTCATGATTTGTGTAGTGCTGCAAACATAAATAAACTAATTTTAGAAAGTGATATAAAGTATGAATTTTCAAAGAACAAATAGCAAGATATCTTTATTAGAAGATTATTATTCACATTTTAATGAAGATACACGTTTAAAAACACGTCATGGGCAAGTAGAATTTTTAACAAATATCAAATATATTGAAAAATACTTAAATAATGATAAATCGAAAAATATCTTAGATATTGGCGCTGGAACAGGCGCTTATAGTGTTTATTTGGATAACAAAGGATATGATGTTACTGCAGTTGAACTTGTGGAACATAACATTGAAGTTTTTAAGAAAAAGAGAAGCAACTGTAAAATATATCAAGGAAATGCATTAGATTTATCGATGTTTAAAGATGATTCTTTTTCTATAACCTTATTATTTGGACCAATGTATCATTTGTTAAATAATGAAGAAAAAATGCAAGCCTTAAAAGAAGCAAAAAGAGTTACCAAAAAAGATGGCATTATATTTGTTAGTTATTACATGAATGAATATGCTATTTTAAGTTATGGCTTTATAAAACATAATATTATAAATTCTATAAAGGAAGAAAGAATTGATAATTCTTTCCATATGGTTAATAAAGCTAATGACTTATACTCAATGGTAAGGTTAGAAGATATTAATAAATTTAATAAGCATTTAGCAGTTAAACGCATTAAAATAATTGCCTCTGATGGAGCAAGTGATTATATAAGAGTGTCTCTTAATCAAATGAGTGAAGAAGAGTTTGAAATTTTCTTAAAGTATCATTTTAGCATTTGTGAAAGGAAAGATTTACTTGGTGCAAGTTCACATATATTAGATATTATAAAGAAAATAAACTAAGCAACTCCATTGTCTATTTCTTTTTTACTTTTTGTAGCATCGTTTATTTTGATGCTATTTTCTTTTACTTTACCTTTTTTATTAAAGAACTTTTCTTTTATCTTCTCATAATATTTATAGTCATATAATAATATGTAAGCAATGGAGATGAAAGATATTATTAAAGCAAAAGTGAATTCATTTGCATGGTAAGATAAATCCACATTTAATACATCACCTGTTTGATAATTTAAATTGGATAAATCTATGGCAAGAAAAATGTTTTGATTGACTCTTGTTTTGATGGATTTACCATTGATTTTGACATTCCAATTTTTATCATAAGGAATAGAAGTAGTTAATAATGTTTTTTCTTTGTTATAAATAACAGAACCTTTTAAATGTGATGATGTTACTTTTTTAAACTGCAATTCATTAGCTTTTAACTCTTTATAATAGTTATTTAATGTATCAACGTTTTCATAGTAGAAAGAAGGAATAATTTCTACATCATCCCAGATTAAATTTTCTTTAAGCATTAGAGTATAGTATTTTTGAGTTTGGCTATTAGTTAATTCAATAGGATTTATTCCATAATTGTACATATTAAAATAATAGATATTATTACTAGAATAGTTAGATTCATATAAAGCCATATAGTCACTTAATCCTGGTGATATATGATAATAACTTGGATATTTATGAATAGTATCATCAATACTTAATCTAAATGTTATGTATCCCGGAAGAGAAGTATTTGTGAGTTTATAATGGCGATCATCAATTTTAGTGATGTTGTTATAGGTAACAGTATAAGAAATAGGTGTAAATATGTTACCAAAGTTTTTATTAGTTAAATCCATATACATTTGATTTTGATATTCAAATATATCGTATTTTCTAAATTGTGTTTTTTCTTCGTTTAAGTATACTCCTTGTGTTCCGATTGTTTCTAAACGGTTATTGGCAAGATATCCTAATCCGAGTGCATAGTCATTTTTAAACACATGAATTTGATCAGCTTCACTATCAAAATCTTTGATTTTAGTTAGATAATCACGAGCGCCAAAGTGACGATTATTAATCATAATACCTTCGCTTTGATTATCACGGTCAATAATATAACGAATTCCCATTAATGAGTTTGCGGTTAATGTTGAGCCTAATCCATAGGAATTCCAATTGCCATTTGTATGAAATCCCAAATAATTACCAATGTAATTTCTTGTATCTAGTTTATCAACAGAAGAATAATGACTAACTCCAGCATAGTCAAACATAAATGAATCGTTATTGGCTAAGTTATATGTAGCAAGAGAATTAAATGTCTTCTCCATTCGATAGAACTCATTAGTATCATCATATTCTTTAACGTAATTAATCACGGATGATATTTCTTTATATTGGCTTTGATATAATTCGTAACTAATGTAATTAGAACTGCCTGTTTCCGTTTCTTTAACATTCGTTGCTATGTTATTAGATGCGCTAGATTTCATATTAATTGTTGTACAAATAAGCATTATAGACATACCAGCAATAGTCACATATTTATTTTTAAAATTTTTCATAATAAATATGATAAGTAAATTTATAAGACAAAATACAAAATCCAAGATAATATTAGTTTCAATATTATTAATGGCGAAAATGGCATAAATAGTGATAATAATGCCAAGTGGAAGGACAAAATGATGACATTTTAATCCATCTATATTATTTAACTCACGGGCCGCTAAATAAATTAAGAAGAAGTCAAAAAGGAAAGCAAAACGATGTGGGAACCATACTGGAGCAGACCCACCATGGAATAAATTATTTAACCCACTAACGAACATGCATAACACAAATATTGCAATAATTATACCAGCATTAAGACGTTCATCTTTACTAAATTTAGAATTAGCAAAATACATAATTGCAAAACTTAAGCATGTAATTCCGATGAATACAAGCGGACCACCAGAAATAATATCGTTCATTCCATTATAAGAATTACTAACAAAATTTTTTAAGAAATTTGGTAGTTCAATTAAAGTGTTAAAAGTAAATAATGATCGATTATTTATTGATGTTTTGGAACCGACCATGTTAATAATAGCCACTAGCCAAGCACAAGTACTAAGTCCACCGGCAACTAATGAACCGCAAGCAAAATTTTTATAATGATTTTTAATATCGGATTTTTCTCTCTTTTCACTATATAATTTAAATAAGAAAAACATGACTACAAATATACAAATCATAAAGCCAGTATAGTAATTAGAAATAATTGCGAGTGTTAAGAAAATACTATAAAGTGTGGATTTTTTCCCTTCAAACATTTTTTCTAATCCTAATATTACTAATGGTGTCCATAACACTGCGTCAAGGAACATAATGTTGAAATTATAAACAATTACGTATGATATTAAAGCGTAAGATACACTAAAAATAAGATTAGAAATGTATTTTTCTTTATATAAATGATTCATTAAAACATGCATTGTAACTCCAATTGTGCCAATTTTTAAACTTGTAACAATGCTCATGGCAATAGGAAGATTAGAAGAACTTACAAAAAGATAAATAAAATTAAATGGAGAAAATAAGTAATAACAAAATAGTGATAACATATCTCCACCTAGAGGTTTAGCAAATGTATAAAAGAAATCATTGTTAGATGTAAATAGTGTTTTATAATAACTTAAAAAAGCAACATATTGACCTTGTGAATCAACAAATAAAATAGTGGAATCACCAAAAGGAGCAATGCCATTTTCTTTTAATACAATTAAAAATACCCCAAAAGGAATTAGAAAAGCTATTATAAAACTAAATATGGTTAATAATTTCTTCTTCATAGTCATACCTCACTTATGCTTATTATACACTTTTTACTTATTTAGTTTTAATTTTATTATAAAAATTAAATAAGTTAATATTGAAGATGGTTGTCATAAGTAACAAATTGTTTTAAAATGATTTAGGTGATTGCAATGAAAAATTATGAAGAATGGAAAAAATATAAGGAAGTAGAAGACGTTAGTAACCCATTTTCCACAAAATATGTGACGCAAAACGATGATGAATTTTATATTGAACCTGTTTTTTATACTATGCTTTCTTCTTTTAAGGAACATCATCCTAAAAAGATAGAAGATATATTGCAAGAGATGGATAGAGTTGTGAAGGTTAATCACAAAGTCGTTTTTACTGGTAACTATGAACATCCATTAACAATTAATATTGATGATTATGTTGTTTTAGAAATATTTGATATTACCAATAAATTAAAAATATTCGTTGAAGATAAATCTCGTGGTTCAGACTACGGAGATTAGAAGGAGTACACATGAGGGTCGGAGTAATTGGTTTAAATGAAGTTTCTTTAGCTAATATTGCTGTATTAGCTAATTTTGGTCATACGCTTATTGGCTATGATTATAATGAGAGCACTATTGATTTATTAAATAAAGGATTATTTAACATTAATAACAAACAAATAAAAGAATTGTTATATAGTAATAAAAAATATATAAAATATACTTCTCATGCATCAGATTTAGCAAATGTAGAAGCTCTTATGTTTTTGGATGATATTATAGATAAAAATAGCTATGATGAATTTATAAAAGATATAGTAAATATATCAAGTTTTATTGCACAAAATTGTGTGTTTTTATTTAAGAATAAGATGCCAATTGGTACATCAAATAAAATCGAAAAATTCTTTACTAAAATTAATAATCGTAATATTCATATTGCCTATCAAGCAGAAATATCATTTCCTAAA
>CAKPJO010000045.1 GCA_934162685.1 uncultured Bacilli bacterium
ATCTAATACTAACTTAGTCAATTTTCTATATCTTTGATATAAAGTATCATCCTTACTAACTGTTTCACCTAAATCGATTATTGCTTGTCCTAGAATTGCTTTTTTATTTGGTTTAGCATTATTTTCTACTTCTTTATTTGTTGTTAAATCAATTATTGCTAATACACCATCTTCACTGGTTGTGCCTTTATAACTTTTACCAGTTAAACTAGATTTAAATGTTATATCTTTAAAGTGGTGTCTATTACGAGCAAGTTCTTTTTCTTCGATTGCATCTGTAGCTTTAATAAATATCTCTTGCTTTTTTTCTTTAGGATAAATAATATTTCCATCAAAAGCAGATAGTAATTGTTTAGCTAAATCTAAATCAACAGAAAATAGTTCAGTATCACCAAGTCGAGATTTACTAAAAATATTATGAATAAGTTTCTCTTTTTCTATATAATCTTCTACTTCAATAGCAAATTCTCTTTTCAAGCCAACGACGTTACAATAGCCATTTCTTTCTAAAAATCGCATTCTATTTTCATAATTATCAGTTTGGCCGATTTTTATTAGTCCATCTACCACAGTTGACATTAAATATATTATTCCTTTAGCCATAAATTAACTCCTTTTTTTAATTGCAATATAATTTTAGCAAATAAGCATTTATATTAAAATATTATATTTGATTTATTCTATTATTTATTTAGTACGATTTTTCTTAATGAATAGCAAACATTTTCTAAATCTTTTATATCTCTAACATAGATTTTTTTGGTGTTTTTAAGTGTTATAACAATTATTCCAGATGTATATCTTTTGCAAATCTTTTTATTAATAGGATGTTTATAAAATGCCATTTGAATGTTTTCAATATCAGAAAATGGAATGGAAATATCTTTTATGTTTCTAATAATTAATGAATTGAGATCTACATATATAGCATCATTTTTCCTTAAAAGCATGAAAATAGTAACAGTTAAGAACACAACTGATGCCACTAGTGTTAGATAAAACATAGCTACCAAAAAAGTATCTGGATTACTTGCAGTTTTCATACTTATATAAAGCCAAATACTTACCCCAATAAACATAATGGCATATAACAAATACATAACAGTATTCCATATAATTCTTTTACCAATTAACTGAGTTGTATTACTAAATTCCATATTAATCACCTCCTCAAATATTAAAAATCAATGTTAGCATATTCTTCTTTAATAACTTGATTGTACCAATACTCTGAATGAGACAGGTTTTTATACTTTTTGCTTTTTAGTTCTTTAATTAATTGAACAAGTTCTTTATCTTCTAAATAATGGATAATATCATCAGAATATCCATCAATCTAATTATATAATAAATGCTATAAAACAGGAAATAAAAATAGGCGATGTCATCATTTGATGTCATCTTAGTAAAATAAATTGAAACTATTTTTTAATTTTCATCTTTTACTTTATCAAGAATCACAAGCCCTGTTTCCCGTGCTCGTACCGCAAGTTGAGTACGGGAGCGAAAACCAGTTTTAAAAAGCATATCTGCGACATGATTTTTTATAACTCCCGCTGAAACACCTAATCGATCGGCAATCTCAACATTACTATATCCGCCAGTAATAAGTCTTAGTATTTCAAGTTCTCTTTCTGTAAATTCTTTGCTTAGCGCTAAGCCAACTTTAACCGATTGAGTGGCTTTGGGATACACTATTTCGCCTTGCATTACTTTTTCCATAACTTTGAGAATTGGTTCTTCATTTAATTCCTTATACCAAAATCCCTCTATACCAATTTTTTTAGCACGTTTAATATAAGAACATTCAGGCATTGAAGTTACAATAATTATTTTTATTTGTGGGAATTTCTTTTTGATTTTTTCAGCAGCATTTAGACCACTTTCTCCATTTTCTGTTACAACATCCATAAGAATTAAATCTACAGGAGTGCGTGTACAAATAATATCCGCTACTGAAGCATTCTCAATAGCCACCTGAAGATAAAATAAATTAGATGACTCAATATAATGAGAAAAGAGTGTTTTAGGCATTTGCTGATCTTCAACAATCATTACCGAATATTTACCATTTTTCATTGCAATTTTCTCCTTTAATCTCTACTATTAATTCAAAGTACGGATTACTATTTACAACCATTTTACCAAATTCTTGTTCAACAAGATATCGTAAATTTGTTAAACCGCCACCTTCAACAATTTTCTTTTGTGGTTTTTTACCATCATTAGTAATCTTTATAGTCCATAAGCCTTTATTGTTTTCTACAATCACTTTCATTCTTTTTCCATTCGCGTGCATAACAGTATTGGTTAAACATTCATGCATTGCATTGACAAGTATTTTTTCGATGGTTGTATTACTTTTAGGCTTATCGCCAAAATATTCAATTTTAACTCCTACCATTTTAGCAGCATCTTTAATAACTTGAAGATTATTCTTTTTCTCTCTTTTGTCATTACTTTTAAGCGCATCGATTTCTAACTTCCAAAAATCAAATAATTCCTCTTTTTCTTCTAGTAACATATTGTTTGATAATTTATGCTTAGTGGTAAGAAGAATTTTTCCCATATCATCATGAATACGGATTTTAGCCATTAATACTTCTTTTTCTCTTGTCAGTTTACTTATGCTTTCTCCATAAGAAACAAGTCTTTTGTTTACTTGCTCTAATTCATCTAGTTTAATTTCTAACTCTTTTGTTAGTGTATATGTAGAAGTTATATCTGTTGCAATAATTTCATAGATTTTTTTAGCGCTAATACTATGAATATTTCTTTTAAGTGATACTATCTTTCCATTTTCTAGTTCTATTATCGGCTCTTCTCCTATTTTTAATATTTTTGCACCATCAATTATAATATTAGACATGATGTTATTCCAAAATGTATTACCATTTAACAAAGTCTTGCCTGTAATTAATAATGATACTTTATTCATTTCTTTGTTAATAAGACTAACTAATCCTTGTTCATCATAGAAAACTATTCCAGATGGTAAAGTATCAAAGCTTTCTTTGATTGAATATAATGATAGATTCTTATTTCGCCATTTAGTAGTGTAAATTAATAAAAATATATCTATAGATAACAACACTAATGCCAAGATAGCAAAAATGATAAATGGCAATTTTATAATTGTAAAGGAAGGTTCAAACACTGGTCTATTCACACGATATAAATAACTGCCGCGCATTGTTAAGAAAACCGTTATAAACGATAAAGCAAACGAAAACAATGATAATGAAATAATCCAAAACTTTTTACAATTTTTTATGGCAATAATGGTATCAAATATAGCTAAAACAAGTGCAAAAATAAATAAAATTATCATAACGTGTTGCCAATAAAGTGGAGTATCAATGAATCTCATAAATTACCTCCACAAGGAATAACTAAAGAGTAGTAAGTTACATCATCACTAGTTTTTAACAAACTATTTGGAAATTGTTTTTGTAGTTGTTTTTGAAACTCTATAGTGTCTTTAATTTTAGCATCGCTTTCAATCATAACATTAATATTATTTTTACTATTAGAAATATGAAAAACTATAGCAATTGGTGAATCATAAAGTCTTACTATACATTTTTCAAAAAAGTCATAAATATATCCAATCGTATTAGCGCTTAATTCTCCTTGAATATTAAAATCAAGCGATCCTTCCACACCTAATAAAGACAAATAATCAAAAGACTCATTTATTGATAATGCTAATTCATCAACATCTATCAAATTGTTTTTCATTTCTAACATGATGATATTACTTCTTCTTTTTATATACGCTCCTAAAACACACGCAAATTGCATCTTTTTTAAAAAATCATCACTGTCTGTTATTTTAATTTCTGATAATAACGTATTTAATCGATTCAATTCACTAGAAGTATATTTATCGATTTTAGCATAAATTTTATTTTGTTCATCAATTTTAGATTGTTGTTCTTTTATTTCATTTTCAGCTTCAATAAGATCATTTTCTTCTAAAATACGCTCATTTGTTTCTTCTAGCATTTCATTAATTTTATTTATAGATGATAAATCTTCACATCGAAAGACATAGCCACCCTTAATTTCTTTTACTGAAAGGCGAATATTATCATTTAACATAATCGGATTTTCTATTGCAGTTTTAAGTAATTCTTTATTGATATTTAATACCTTTTTTGATTTGTATTTGACATTAAGTTCTTTATCAGTAATAAACGCTGAACATTTTGAATGATAAAAATATTCTCGATAATTGTTATTGGTCGGAATAAGTCCAATACTAATACAACTTTCAATAGTCATAATACATGTAAAGCATAATAGTTCAGGAATTTTAAAAGAAGAAATATTAATGATAAAAAATAGTGTTGATAAACCACCACATACTAAAAATGTTAAAATCGGTATCCAAGTTTTCTTTTTACATGCTGATACTCGACACTTTAAAATCATCATTATTAAACTTATAATTGTTATAACCACTTCCCAAATTAATGCTAAATAAAATACTATTTGATGATTATAAATAAGATCATCTTCACTAAATTTAAGTTTAAATACCAATTGATGTAAATCATTTGTGTAGATTAAAGTTAGTAATATTAAAGCAGGTATATAAACTAAACACCATTTTTTATTTAACGGCTTATCTTTTGTGTTTTCGATGCTTAGCGTTGCTAATAATAATGTAGGTGGAATAATCATTTGTGGCACATAATATGAATACCACATATATCTGCTTAGTGTGTCGGTACTTTCTAGGAGTCCATATTTTATCATTCTTATAACCAAAAAGAACAAAATTAAAATAGCCACAATCACAAAAAAAGATTTTAAGTCTTTTCTTACCATTCTTTGAACAAGAGAAAAAAGCCAAACAATAACTAAGGTAATAAGAATTGTATGCGCTAATAAAGCACATAAAACATGATAAAATTCTGGGAGTTTTGAATCAATTAGTTGAAAAAATCCTGCAAGTAAAAAGAAGAAGGTACATACGGCATAGACTATTATTTTATTTTTGTTCATTGCCGTTTGCACTAGATATTCTCCTTTCGTCTTCACTAAATATTAACATTAGCGCTTATTTTTTTCAATTATCAATACTTTGTTTAATATGACTCAAACAAAATTTTTATCCATAAAAAAACAATTTCAACATAAGTCAAAATTGTTTTTAAATTACCTAATTTAAAGTTTTATAAATTATTGTTCATTAGTAACTTCTTTTACTTCTTCATTTGTAGTTTCTATTGATTTAGGTTCTTCTTTTGCTTCTACTTTTTTTAATCCAAAAACCAAATTGAAAATATAGTAGAATAAGAATATTAAGTTACCCATAAATGGAATTAACGCAATACATGCACTCATACGATATGCCAAGGTTGCACTTTCGCTTGGGGTTGTTGTTGATTGATTAATTTCAATAATTTTACCCCAACTAGTAATTATTAAAGCAGCTGAAGAATAAATAGTTAATAAAACAACTACTAAACCACAAATACTAGCCCATTTTTTATTTTTAGTAGCAAAGACTAACGAAACAACGCTTAAAGCAAATATCATTAATTGGAGAATAGTTGTGTCATCAGAAGTAATTGATGAAGAACTGGAACTAAGAGTAGCAACAGTCGAGAAAACCATAAGCGTAACAAATAAAGCTAACAATGGTATTATCATAAAATTATCTTTTTTACCTAATATGAAGTTAAGTAGCGCTAATACGGCTACTGCGATTATTGCTAGTCCCACAAAAATTGCAGCAATACCCATTCCATGTCCATCATTTTTAATTAATGCACCAGATACAACAAACACTAATATAGCCAATACAAACGAAATAGCGCTTAAATATAAATTTTTAATTCTCATTTTTATTTTCCTTCTTTCCATTAAAATCAAACAAACTACCAACCAAAACAAGTAAGCAAGCCATTGAAAGAAATGTGCCATTACTTACTATCTCAAGCAAAAAGAAAGTTCCTAATATGTAAGTAAAAACTTTCTTAACTATTTGATATTTTTCATTTTTAAATGTTAAAACCAAAAATACCAAATAAGCGATTGCTATACAAAGTCTAATTGCTGTTGAATATGTTGCACTACTAATTAAAGGGCTTAAGTATCGCACAATTATAGACGATGCAAGAAGAATTTCAGAAATAAATACTGTTGGCTCATATTTGTCTTTAATTCCACTAACTAAAAGCATTATTGCACTTGTTAAAATAACTCCAGCGTAAATAAAATTAAGTATAACATTTTCATCTGTAGCAGATTGTCCAAAATATGATACTAAATTTATCATAGCTAAAGCCATAGCAACGCTTCCGATAATAATAAAAAACTCTTTTTTATTTTTTATCAATGTATTCATAATTTCCTCCCTGAATTTATTATATCAAAGATAAATATTGACTAGTACAAAAATCACATATTTCTTTTTAAATCAGTTCAATGTAATTTTTAACAGTTTCTTTTATTTCATTATATGCTGCTTCGATTGATTCATAAAATGTTGCAAAATTATCTTCTATTGATGGCTCCCACATACCATATTCATGAAGATATTTTCTTTCATAATCATAAAATATCGTTAACGTTTCATAACCAATAGAGTAACTACCACTAGTATTTTTATAGATATAAACTATTTTTGTTTTATCATTAGAATAAAATAATCTTTCTTTTCCCTCTAAATTAATGTCATTAAAAAGCAAATCTATAATTTCATCATTAGATTTTTTAGGTAAATCAAAATAAATATGATGCCTATTTAAATAACAAACATTAGATAGAAATTCTTCTCTACTTCCACTTAAGTAATCACTATTATCAATGCGATAATATGAATTTTTTAATTCTAAAAATAAAAAGTTTTTAAATTTATATAATTTGATATCATCAATGTTTTTTATTACTTTTCCATCTTTATAAAGCCTACCATTTTCTAAACAAATTTTATGCTTTGTTTTAGCATTGTTTAAAAATGTTTTATCTTTTGAATTAACAAGATATTGAATTAGCATTATAAGTAGCAATAAAGTAGGCAATATAAATACAAACAAAAGTTCATAAATTTGAAGGATTAAACTTGGTATTAATAATAAAATAGATATAGCAAAAGAAGAAATACAAAATGGTAACATTTTAATATTTCCATATATTGCTATAGCTTTCGTATCGTTATATCCTATCATTTCTATTTTCATATTTATTCATATTAAAATCCTTTCGAATAACTAAAATAGTGATTTTTCTCACTAATTTCTATCAATTAACGAATAAGTCCTTATTCTTTTATTAACCATATTTGGTTTTAAATATCCATTATTGCAAAGTTCAATACACCAATTAATAATGGTTCGGTTTGAAACATCAAATGCTTTTGCTAATTCAATTGGAGAAAATTCTAACATTTTCTCTTTAGTTATGTAATTAAGTAGTGTTTTTGCTTTACTCGATAATTGATTAATTCTCTCTTTTTCATTATTATTCACTGAATTTGTGGCAATTTCAGTAACTTTAGAAGCATATAGACTAAATACTTTTATAAAGTAATTAATCCAAATTTCTGGATGAGGAGGATTATCTCTTCCATCATAATATAGTACGGGCAATCCCATCTGCAATGAAGAATAATATTCATCTAAGTCAAATGAAAAATATTCTTCCAACGAGCCAATTTCTTTAAATCCATATCCATAATAAGAAAGAATATAATTTGACATTATTCGTGCAGTTCTTCCATTTCCATCTTCAAAAGGATGTATTGTTACTAATTGATAATGAAGAATAGCGGCTTTAATAATAGGATGATCATCAGAATTGTTAATATAATTTACAAGTTCTTCTAATAGTTTAGGGATATCGTTATATTCAGGAGGAATATATTCTGGATTTCCGGTATTGCTATCATAAACCGCAAATAAAACTCCTGGCGGCATAGGTCCGCGTAGACCAATTTTATCTTTCGATTCTCCAAACACAATTTGCTTCTGTACTTTTAATAATAATTCTATGGAGAAAAGCGTTTTTCTTTCTAACTCTTTTGACAAATATTCTAAAGCCAAATAATACTTTCTTATTTCTTGTTCCGGCTTCAAAAAATGTCTATTTTTACTTTCAATAGCGTTTTCCGCCTGTTGGTAAGAAAGAGGGTTTCCTTCAATTGCATTAGATGCATAAGAACTTCTTTTTCTAGTGTTTTTTCTAAATTTATTAGATAATTCAACAGGAACTTTTGTGTTTTCTAAAATAGTTTTGTTTTTTTCTATTTCTATTATTGAATTTAATAATTTATTATCTAAAAAAGCTTTAATCATAGCATCATCACCCAGTAATAGTGTAACACAAATTTCACTATTTTTTCACTATTTTTTCACTATTTTTCATTATCTATTAGAAAAAACACTAATTTGTTTTAATTAAATAATTTAATTCTCCATCGTATTTATGCGTTTTTTGATAACTTCTTTTAATAAAATCATCGATATAACTGCAGTTAATAATTCCGCGATTAGAAAAGTCCACCAAACAATATTCATGACATTTGTAGATAAAGTAAATAAATAGGCGATAGGAAACACAAATATTACTAATCTTAATAAAGCAGTAAAAAGTGGTTTTAATGAATAACGTAATGCTTGAAATACTCCTTGCGACGCTACACTAAATCCCATAAATATATAGCCAAATGAAGCTACTCTAATTGCTTTTTCACATACATCAATAAGTTCTAATGATGAAGTATTTGATAGGGCAAATAGTTTTGCTAATGGGCGCGCAATTATTTCAAATAATATCGTAATAACAAGTGAAACAATTAAAGTATCAATTACACCATATTTAATACTTTCTTTTGAACGTTCTTTATTGCCTAAGCCATAATTAAAAGATAACACTGTAATAATTGTATTTGATAAACCAAAGCAAGAAAATAAAGCAATTTGTTGAATTTTATAATATATGCCAAACGCTCCTACTAAAATTGTCGTATTTACATTTGCTAATCCTAATATAGCGTTCATGCCCGCCATCATAACCGATAATAGCCCTTGCATCAAAGCTGCTGATAAACCAATTTTATATATTTCTTTAATAATACTCCAATTAGGTTTTAGATATTTTAAATTCCCACTTATTTCTTTGTTTTTTAAATAATGAAAAAGCATTGCTATAATTAAAGAAACAAATTGTCCAAGTACCGTGGCTAAAGCTGCTCCTTCTACACCCATATTAAGTGGATAAATAAAAATATAATCAAAAACAATATTAATAACTGCACCTGATATTTGAGCAATTGTCGATAATAAAGTATTTCCAGTTGCTTGTAAAAATCTTTCATAAATAGTAAAACCAATCGAACCAAACGATAATGAACAACAAATTGCTAAGTAACTTGTTCCCATTTGAATTACTTCTTTGTCACTAGTAAATAAAGATATAAACCATTTAGATAAGAATAATCCAAAAATCAAAAAGAATATAAATATTATCAAACTAATAAATATCCCATTTCCAGCAATAATATTTACTTTTTTTTTATTTTTTTCACCTAAACTTTTTGATAATAAGGCATTAATGCCAACACCAGTTCCTACGCCAATTGCAATCATTAAAATTTGGATGGGAAATGCATATGTTAATGCCTCATTTGCAATAGCGCCGCTTCCTTCCATATTAGCGACAAATGCACTATCAATTACATTATATAACGCTTGTAAAACCATTGAAATAATCATTGGCAATCCTAACTGCCATATTAGTTTTCTAATAGGCGCTACAGCTAGTTTGTTTTGTTCAATATTTTTCATAATAATTCTCCCTTACAACAAAAAAATGTGCAAATCCCATTCAACTGGACTTACACATTTCGTTACGCGTTGTTAAAAAAATACTAGCACAATTTTTTTATTGATGTAAGAAGAATTTGATTTTTTTATTTAATATTTGTAGGCATATCAATTGTGGTTGAGCCAAAGTTATCGATAGTATATGTTCCGCTTGTTGTTACAAATGAAAAAACAACAGTTACTGAAAATCCAACAAAATTTAATTTACCATCTTCAAATCCTATTTTTATATTAGAAAAATCTGAATGAACTTTATTTTCGCCTTCACCAGTTTCAAAAGTATAAGAATCTAATTCATAGTATTTACTGCTAGAAATATATTGAAACTTAGAGTATTCGTCTTTAAAAGTTGTAAAAACACAAAGATTTACCATATTAGTAGAAAATGCTTTTTCAGGATAATTATCTTTCTTCCATTCTCCACTTGATTGGAGCGTATATTGATAACATCCGGTGTCGCTTTTTACAAAAAGTATCGTTACATCTGCATTACCAGTAGTTTTCGCTTCCATCATTATCTTATCATTTGTAACATACGTATGCTCTTCGCTTTTAACACCATCATTAGTAGTTTCACATTTCATAGTAAAATTATTATTTTCTATAGTTAGATTTTCTCTCCATATAGCTTCAGTTACTTCATTTATTATGACATTTGAAGTCGAATTATTATTACTACTAGATAGACTATTACTCTCATCACAGCCACTTATTACAGTAGCCATTAATACTGCTAAGGCAGTTAACACAAGTTTTTTGTTTTGCATTTTTTTATTTCCTTTGCTTTTTTATGTTATAAATATATGCTACTCAACTTCTACTTTAATTCTGGTAATTCAAAATCCGTTGTTCCAATATGTGAAATACTTGCACACGCCGTTTGTAAAGTAAAACTTTGAACAGTTACTATATAATCACACTTTATTAACTTTCCGTTTTCAAATCCTATGCTAATATTAGAAAAATCAATTTTTTCATTACTCTCGTTAAATGTATAACTAAATTCATCTAATTCGTAAGTATTAGTACTCTCATTAAAATTAAACTGTGAATATTCGTCT
>CAKPJO010000046.1 GCA_934162685.1 uncultured Bacilli bacterium
AGGAAAAGTGTAAAAAAGTATGGCTGTTTTTTATGGAAAAGTGTAAAATATGAATTTTTAATGAATTGAAACTATTAAAAATGAGCGGCTTTTATTCCGCTCATTAAAGAGTGTTTTCATTAGGTGTTAAATTCTTTTGGAATACTGAAGTAGATAATTGTCTAGCACGCAATTGACGAGATATATAAGCCACTAATTGGTGAATATAAAGAATACCGCCAATTAAGAAACATGGGAAAGACACATAACTCGTAATAGCTTGATGATCAACAACAAATGTTGGTTTCCATATTAATTCTGGCCAAGTAGAAGGAATAAATGTTTTAATTCCTAGTAATGTAGCGCGTTCTACATTATCCCAGTCCCAGTGATAAAGTAAACTATTAATGCCATGTTCTTTGGTAAAATAGAATGATAAATCGCTAGTATGTGCAATAATCATATATTGTGCTAAAACAATAACTCCAATTAATAAAATAACAAAAGGTAAGCGAATTTTCTTATAAAACATTACAATGTTCTTTTTTTCTGCTACTTTTATAAATTGATGTGGAGTAGTAATAAGTTTAGCTTTTACAACGTTATACATATATGTATCAACTGCTTTACCTTGTTTAGCCATTGAACGTTTTATTAAGTTTACTAAGAAACCGATAAATAAGAAGATGATAATAATAGCAAGGAAGACCAAAATTAAAATTCGTTTATCATTTTCCGTTAATTTGATAAGACTAATCATGGGTCTCACCGCCTTCGTTACTATTAGATAAAGTAACATCATTATTTACTTGTGTCACTGGAGACACATTATTTACTTGTTGAGTTTGAGGATAAGTAACATTATTTTGTGGCATGTTATTCATAGGTGTATTAGCCATCATTTGATTATTGATAATAGCGTCCTTAAATTTAGCTTCATATTGTTCTTGAGCAAGAAGAATTTTTTCTGCTTCAATATCAATAGGAAGTTTATCGGTAATACTTTTACCTTTAAAAAATTTAAATATATTTATAAAAAACATAATGATAAAATTAATAAAGGTATAAACAAAATAAAGAGCGAGAATAAGCACAATAAAAGGAGATAAAACGGTATATAATAAACCAAGGCCAAATGTCTTAAGAATTGATAACATTTTCCCACTCTCCTTTACTTTTTAATTGTAACATTTTGATGATTTTTTGTTAATAATTTAAATAGAGAAATAATCATAATTGGAGCAAGTAATGCCATAGGAACATAAAGACTATTTACATTAACTAAAACGATAAATAAAATCAAGAAAGTAAGTAGACTAATCACTAATATAATGATGACTAATTTATCTTTGATATTTGCTATTAATGTTGGAATGATTAAGGAGAATATACTGATATTAATAGCAATTAATAAATACATCACATCATCATAAACAAATATTGATATAATTGTTAAAAGAGTTAATCCGATACAGGTAGAAGAATAAGCTAGTTGATTACCATCATCACTAACGATATCAACTTTAAAATGAGTAATGCTTGAAGAAATTAAAAGAAAACTAATAATATTTTGCGCTAAAGAGGTAACATACGTAATTGGTAAAAATATCTTGTATAATAAATATTCTTTGTTTTCTCCTAGAATAGTTTTGAATACTTCTAAAATAGAGTGATTATCATTAGTGTAGATGAGATTTATTAAAGGAATAGTAACGATGGAAAATACAAATTGGCAAATGCTGGATATAATAATCGCTGTACCAATATTTACCTTTTTTTCAATACATATGCCAAATATTGTGCCAGTTATTAATGAAGGAAGCAAAGTGAATATGATATATTCTAGTCCTTGTATGTTAATAATAAAACATAAAAAAATAGAAGCGATAAAATAGATAATATAATATTTTTTTTGACACACTAATATCACCATAGTGGTAACAAAAGGAAGTAATAAATAAAGAACAATAGATAAGGCAGGCAAAAAGATCATTAATGCCGCAAAAATAACATTAAATGCCGCCATTAAAGCGATAAATGTTAAGTTAGATATAGCCTTTGTTCTTTTCATTTTATCACCTTCTTAAGTGTATCATAATTTTAACTCTTAATACATTTTTTTATCAGATTCGACAATTTTGCTATTTATATTATTATTGGTGAGATTATGAAAAAAATTATTGTTATATTAGTATCCTTAATATTATCTTCATGTAATGTTAATGATTCGAATGCTATTTCAAGAACAGAAGAAGATATTTATATAAAATTTGAAGATATGTTTTCTTCTAGTTCTGGTGTTTATTATTTTTATATGGATGGATGTGCGGCTTGTGAATCTATTGATTACTCTATTAAAGAATACGTTTTAACTGATGAGAATTTTTATTTAGTTATACCATCGAATAAATTTAAATATGGTTATGATAAAAATTTGAATATTGGAGTTAGTAATTATGAAGATATTATAATAACTGGTTTTCCTAGCTTGTTTATTGTTAATGAATATAAAGTAGTGGATATAAAAGTAGGAGTTAAAGATATAAGTAATTATTTACTTTGATAGTAAAACGTGTAAAAGAATCAACCGAAAGTGGTTGAAAGTTAAAGAAACAACCGAAAATGGTTGAAAGTTAAAAAAACAACCGAATTCGGTTGAAACTTTTTTTTATAAGATATATAATTTTTATGTGAAGAGGCTCAATGTTTTAAAAGTTCTAAGCTTTGAACTACTAAGATGTTTATAGTGTTTTAACAATGTAGAGATAGATTTAATTGGTATTTTTAACAAAATTGATGCCAACAAAATGAAACTACTGATAGTCAACCAGTACTATAAATATAAATTGTTGACTAGAAGGGATAAGATAGTTATGCAAAAAAAATATGCTGCTTTAATTTTTGATGTTATAGAATCAAGAAAAATACAAGATAGATACGAGGTACAATCAGAACTTAAAAATGTCACAAAAATTTTAAATAATTTATATAAATATAAAATTATTAAAAATGTTGTATGTGGAGCCGGAGATGAATTCCAAGGCTTATTTAAAACACCTGCGGATGCCTATGCATATATACATAGTTTACAACTATATATACATCCAATTAGAGTTAGGTGTGGTATAGGATACGGAAGTATAAGATACGAAACTAATAAGTGGGTTTCAGATAATGATTGGTCATCCACTGATATAAATGGAGAAGCATATTATAGTGCTAGAGATGCAATAAATGCTATTCCTGACAAAAATGCAACTGATGTTGTTTTCTTTAAAACAAACACATCAATAGATAAAACGTTAAACACAATAATGCTAACTGGTGCTGGTTTAAAAAAAGCACAATCAAAAACAGCCAAACTTATTGAGTTAATTATGGATTTTTATTTTCCTTTTAATCAAACCAATATAGATGATAATGTGTTATGCGAATTTTCTAAGATAATTGAAAATAAAATAAGAGAAATTTGGAAAGATCAATCAAAAAGAATATATAATTTAGGTGCTATAAAAAGAGAAAATCTTTCATTGCATGATTCTGGAACTAATATCAAAGATTTAGTTTTTAATACTTTTTATTATAGAAAAAACGTAAAAACAAAAGGTAATGATTACTATTTTGAAGAATATTATCCTTATGGCTGTTCAACTTTGATAGCTCCATTAACTATGAGTACTCCACAAAATATTAGTAAAACAATTATACTAGGAAAAATAAAAGAAAATAGAAATCTAGATGGTGCTGTATTTAATTTATTAGTTAATATTGATGATATTGGAGATGAAGAAAAATGTTGCTAATCTTTATTTTGATTTTTATGCATGTTTTAGGCGATTTTTATTTCCAAACAAACAAAATTGCTAACAAAAAAATTGGTAGTCATTCATTTTGGCCGAATTTTAAGTGGCTCTTAATTCATGTTGCAATTTATACATTGTTTTTTCTTCCATTAATATTGATGGTTAGTAGTTGGAAAAGTGTAATTTTACTTGTAATTATATTTGTATCGCATTTATTAATTGATGGGCTTAGTTGTTTCTTTAAAAAGAAAAAATGTTTTAAGTCAGTAGTGTTCATAATTGATCAAATATTGCATATAGCAATGTTATTAGCTATTGGTTATTTTGCTCCTAACTATATGACTTTTAAACCTTGGCAGATACTTGTTACTTATCAAAAACAATTTGAGCTTATTGTTTGCTTGCTCTTATTAATGAAACCATCTAGTGTTCTAATTGATATTATATTCAGCGATATTGACTTTAACGTTCAAAGTTCGAAAATAAATAATAATCAAACACAAGAAAATTTAGAAATACAAAAATTTAATAATAAAAATGATATTAATAGCGAAAACAATGTAAAATCCAGTGAGAAAAAGAAGACACTTGACCCAGGATTAATTATTGGTATAGCTGAAAGATTTATAACATTTTTCTTGTCAATAGTTAATGCTTATAGTGCATTGGCTATAATCATAACTGTAAAAACATGGGCTAGACAAAAAGAGATTAAAAAAAATAAAAAAGGATTTGGTAACAAGTATCTTATAGGAACATTATTAAGTTTAGCAATTGCTATAGGTGTTGGAATTTTTTGTGCAAATGTCATATTAAAACAATAAAATTAAAGAATATATATTAAAAAAAACAGCATAATTGAAAATGTTTAAAAATTTAAAACATTTTGACTTAATTAGTACTTAATAGTACTATTAATGTTAGAAGGGTGCTAAATATGAAAACTACAAAAGCTAAAACACAAATAATAGTAAATAATGTATTTTTAGTGTCTTTATTGCTATTATTCATATATTCTTTAGGATTTGTTATTAGAGTTAATAATCATTCTTTAATATCTAATTATTTAGGCTTTTCTTTACCGAGTATTATTAATATTGTTTTATGTCTTATTTTAGTTGTTTTATCTATTGCTACTCTATTTTTTAACAAGGATAAAATAAATCCCAAGTTATCTATAATTTTTGGCGCTGTTGGGGTAATATATACCATTTATTTAGTATTATATGGTTATTTTATAAGTAAAGAAGAATTATCAATTATATTTGGTAATGTTAAGAATATTTGGATGATGTGTTTATTAGTGTTTATTGCTTTAATAATACTTCCTCGTATTTTAACTAAAAAACAAGTTAATTTTGCAATGTATTTTATAATGCTATTAGCATTTGCGTCAATAATTTATTTTTGCATTAAAGATTTGCCTACAGCAATTAAAAACTTCTTAGTTAAAAATCCTCAATGGGCTGCTAAATCGTTTTATACTAATAAAAATATATATGGATTTGGCTTGTTTTTTGCTGTTGTAGCGTCTTTATATTTAATGGGATTTAAACATAAAATTCGTTACTTCTTTGTTTCTTTATTTTATTTTGGTTTTATACTTTTATCATTTGCTAAGACTGCTGCGGTATGTTCAATAATTGTTTATATTATTGTGTTAGCTCATATGATTTTAAAAATAAAAAAGAAATGGTTAAAGATTACCATTATTTCTTTAATTGCTTTTATCTTAATATTTGGTGGATTAGTGTTAGGTGATGTTATTACATTTATTCCTGTACCAAATAATATTAAAGAATATATAGCTAAAATAGTATATTCGTCACATACTTTCTCTTCTCGTATTCAAGAATTTGCTAAATCATTCGCTGGAATGAATTATAAAAACATTTTCTTAGGAGTAGGATTTACGAGTGGATTAAATCTTATTAAAGAATTTACTGGTTATAGTGGATTCCATACTTCTTATAATGAAAATATCATTTGTGGTGGCATTGTACTAACTCTATTAAAACTATTTGCGCTTATTTATATTGTTAAAGGTATTAGATCTACTAAACATAAAAATAAAGATGCTTATATTACTTTAGTAGCAGGATTTACTGCTTATATGTTTTATACCTTATGTGAATCAGTATTATTATTTAACTGGGAGTTTTTATCATTTAGTATTACTTTATTAGTCTGTGTTGTTCCTTTAACAGCAATGTATAATAACAATTTAATTGGTGCATTGAAGTTTAATAATAATGAACATAAGGTAGTGGCATTTATAACTACCATTTATCCAGATAATGATAAGAAATGGTATGGTATTTATTTACATGATTTAGCTAAGTCTATGCAAAACTTAGGATATGAAATAAATGTTATCAAAATTACTCAATATAAAAAAGAAGATGAAGTATATGAAGGAATTAAAATCCGTTATATAAAATTAAAAAATTCATGGTTACATAAATTAATGTTACCTATTGGATTTAATTTTAAATTATCATTTAAAGCACTATTAAAAACTAAAAAATATGATACAGCAATAATTCATTTTTATCCAGTTGCAATGCAAAATGTAATTATTGATGAACTTCATGAAGAAAATATTAAAGTAATTCATTACTTACATTCTCGTAATGTATTTAAAAGAATTGATGAAAAACATGTTTTATATCGTAAATTATATTTAAATCAATTTTATAAAGCAGCATATAAAAAATGTGATGAAATTGTATGTGTTTCTAACTTAGTAAAAAATGATTTGTTAGCAAAAATGAAAAAATATAAACACGCTCATGTGATATATAACGGAGTAAGTAATATATTTATTCAAGCAAAACAAAACAAATTTATAAATAAAGATAATAATTTTAATTTAATAAGTATTGGTAATATGTATTCTATTAAAGGCCATAAATATGTTTTAGAAGCTTTAAATATTATTAAAAAAGAATTACCAAATATTAATTTTAAGTGGACAATTGTTGGACAAGGTAATGAGTATAACGAAATTGTTAATAAAATAAAAGAATATAATTTAGTTAATAATGTAAAAATCATTAAAGAATTAACTCAATCACAAGTATTAGAACATTTAAAAAAGAATGACATATTTATTATGCCTTCATATTATGAAGGATTAGGCATTGTTTATTTAGAAGCAATGAATTTAGGATTAATTACTATCGGATGTACAAATCAAGGCATAAGTGAATTATTTGATAGTTTTACTATGCAATTTGTGGATGAAAAAGAAGTAGATCAAATTGCTTTATTATTAAAATCTATATTTACAAATTATAAGGCTTATGAAGCGTTAACTAAAAACGCTAAAAATGCTAGTAAAAAATATACTTGGGATTTAGCATCTAGACAATTAAGTGAGTTATTGTAATAGATTTTAATTCGAATTATTTATCAATATTATTTTAACAATTTGCTTAGTTTTTTAATTGAGACCGCTACCAAAAAGAGGATATCTGCCTATACTATTTGACAAAAGGCATTACGAAGTAGTAGACTAAATCAGTAAGTAAAAGTTATTTATCTATTTATATAGATAATTACTTAGATTAGGGGATTATCGGAGAAAAAATAATTAAGTAGTATAAAACTATTTTAAGTGTGAATAAGGAGCCTACTATGACTAAAAAACCAACAAGAAGAAATATGCGATTTATAAAGATGTTGATGTTTATTGCTGTTGATTTTGTTGTAGTAATCTTATCTTATATATTAGGCTATTTAGCTCAGTATAATACACTTGATATACAATCATTTATTTTTGCTTTTTGTGTAGCGGTGTTACATCTTATAATGTTTACTTTTTTTGACGGATATCGTTCAATTACAGATAATTTTGGTATGTCAGATGCAGTAAGATTTGGTGTTATTATTTTATTTGATAATATCATTGCTTCTATTGCAAATGTATTAATTCCTAGCGTACCAACATTATCTTTTTTAATGCTAGGGTTTGTTGCCTCTTTCCAAGTATTAATTATTATTGGTAGTAGATGTATCCAAAGAATAATTAAATATTATTCATCTTCAAGAAAAGGCGCTGTACCAACAATGATTATTGGTGCTGGTTCTGCTGGTAAAATTGCTTTTGATGAAATGCATAGTAATGTTGATTTTAATAATAGAGTAGTTTGTTTTGGGGATTCTGATAAAGAAAAGATCGGTAAGAAATATTTAGGTAAACCAGTTGTAGGTCCTTTAAATAATTCTCATGAATTTATTGAAAAATATGGTGTTAAGGAAGTAGTTATTGCTATTTCAAGATTAGATAGAAAACAATTAAATGAAATAATATCCCATTTTGCTAATGAAAACGTCAAAATTAAAAGAATGCCACTTTTAACCGAATTAACTGATCCAACTAAACCACTTCATATTAAAGATGTTTCTTTAGAAGAAGTATTAGGAAGAGATCAAATTACTTTTGATACCACTCAAATTCAAAGTTGGGTTAGTGGTAAGACTGTTTTAGTTACTGGTGGTGGTGGCTCCATTGGTGGAGAATTAGCTAATCAATTAGTAACATTTAAATGTAAAAAATTAGTTTTATTTGATATTTATGAAAATGCCACTTATGATGTCCAACAAAATTTAATTAGAAGAATTAAAAGAGAAAACTTGGATGTAGAATTAATTACTCTTATTGGTTCTACTTATAATAAATTCCGTGTGGAAGAGATATTTGCTAAATATCGTCCGGATATTGTTTTCCATGCTGCGGCATATAAGCATGTTCCTTTAATGGAAGATAGTCCAGTAGAGGCAATTAGAACAAATTGCTTAGGTACTTATAATGTTGCTGAAATGGCGGATAAATATCAAACACAAAAGATGGTATTAGTATCGACAGATAAAGCAGTAAGACCAACAAATACAATGGGGGCTACTAAAGCATTCGCAGAAATGATAATTCGTTATTGGAATGAAAGAAGCGCTAATACTTCTTATTCTGCAGTACGTTTTGGTAACGTATTAGGATCTAATGGTTCAGTTATTCCTTTATTTAAAAAACAAATCGCAGAAGGTGGACCAGTTACTGTTACACATAAAGATATCATTCGTTACTTTATGACTATACCAGAAGCAGTTAGTTTAATTCTTCAATCAGGCGCCTTTGCAACTGGTGGAGAAATATTCATATTAGATATGGGTAAACCAGTTAAAATCCTCACTCTAGCGGAAAATGTTATTAGACAATGTGGATATGTTCCTTATAAAGATATTGATATTATCTTTACTGGTCTTAGACCAGGAGAAAAGTTATATGAAGAACTACTTCTTGATGTAACAAAGAACACTAAAACATCTAATGAAAAGATATTTGTAGAAGAAAAGAAAAAAATATTACCAATGGATGAAAAGATTCAATATATTTCTAAAGTGTTTACAATGACTGATAATGATGAAATTAAGAATTGTTTACGCGAAGTTGTAACAAGTTATGTAGATTATAAAGAATTTAATGCAAACTCAGAAAAAGAAAAGGTAGGTGTTAATTAATGAAAAAGAAGCCTATCTATACTTTTTTTAAAAGAATATTTGATATTATTTGTTCTTTACTTGCTATTATTTTACTTGCTATTCCAATGCTTATTGTTGCAATTGCTATAAAATGTGATTCTAAAGGACCAGTATTATTTAAACAAGAACGAGTGGGTAAAAATAAAAAACTATTTAAGATTTGGAAATTTAGATCGATGTATATAGATACTGATCCTAATGCTCCAACACACCAATTAAGTGACGCTAAATCACACATTACAAAAGTAGGCAAATTTATAAGAAAAACATCAATTGATGAATTACCTCAATTATTTAACATATTATCTGGAAAAATGAGTTTTGTTGGACCTCGACCAGCTTTATGGAATCAAGATGATTTAATCTTAGAAAGAGATAAATATCACGCTAATGAGATTAAACCTGGACTTACAGGTTTAGCACAAGTATCAGGAAGAGATGAACTTGAAATACCGGTTAAAGCAAAGTTAGACGGCGAATATGTTCAAAAAAGAGAATTTTTTTATGATATTGGGTTAATATTTAAAACAGCATTTAAAGTATTTAAACATGATGGTGTTGTTGAGGGCGGCACAGGAGAGATGCATAAAGAAGAACAAGAAAAAATGAAAGCTGGTGAAAAATAATGAAAAAAATATTGATTACTGGCGCTAATAGTTATATAGGAACATCTGTTGAAAATTGGTTAAAACAATACAATAACGAATATCGTGTTGATACAATTGATATGATTGATGGCAGTTGGAAAAACAAAAGTTTTAGTAATTATGATGTTGTTTATCATGTTGCTGGCATTGCTCATGACACAGGTAACAAAAAAGATAAAGATTTGTATTATCGTGTTAATAGAGATTTAGCAATAGAAACTGCTATCAAGGCAAAAAAAGATGGCGTTAAACAATTTATTTTTATGAGTTCTATGCTTGTTTATAATGGATGTAAAGATAGAATTATAACTATGAACACAAAACCTATGATAAAAGGATATTATGGTGATAGTAAGTTACAAGCCGATCTCGCTTTGCAAAAACTAAGTGATGAAAAATTTCATGTTGCAATTGTAAGACCACCAATGATTTATGGACCTAATTGTAAAGGAAATTTTCCTAAACTAGTTAAATTAGCTAAAAACACACCACTTTTTCCAAAGTTTAAAAATAAAAGAAGTATGTTATTTATAGATAATTTATCAGAGTTTATTAGATTATTGATTGACTCAGGGGATGCTGGTATTTATTTCCCACAAAATGATGAGTATTTGTGCACATATGAAATAATAAAATTAATAGCAAGTGAGTGTAAAAAGAAAATTTGGTACACAGTTTTAGGAAATTGGTTAATTTATATTGTCAGATCTTTTAGTGCAACCTTTAATAAAGTGTTTGGTGATTTAATTTATGATAAAGATATGTCTAAATGTTTTGATAAGAAATATTTAGTTAAAGATAATAAAATCATTGATTCAATTTTCGTTGCCAATATTCCAACTAATTATAGTATGGGAAGA
>CAKPJO010000047.1 GCA_934162685.1 uncultured Bacilli bacterium
ACTTTCATTTGCTACTGTTAACTCTAATGAAATTTGGTTTAGAGCTGGTGGCAAGATTGAAAATGGTATGACATATAGAATTACCTGTAATTATTATATTACAGAATCTAACAATCAAAGATTAATGTATAACATTGATAATGCTGATTTTAAAGAAATTGGTCCATCAACTGTCGGATATCATCAAGGCGTTATTGAATGGAAAATGCCAAAAGATGTTGATTTCTTCTCAATATTTACTCCAGGAGACTCAGGATTTGTTGGAACAGTTTATATTAACACTATTACTGTTGAACTTATTGGTATTAATTAATTAAATTAAGCAAAAAAGAGTTGGGTGGATTTTCACCATCCACCTAACTCATTCATTTTGTAGTAAGGAACATGATTATGAAAAAAATATTAAAAGATTTAAAACGTCGTATATCTTTAAATAGAAATCGACTATTAGACCATATATATCAATCAAGCGATGTGTTTACTCAAGGCGGTTCGTGGCCAGGAGATTTTGAAGGTCGTGATGTTTTAGCACTAACATCTTTATATTTTGCTTTAGATGGCTATAACGACGAACAAGAAAGTATTTTGTGTCAATTAAAAGATTTGTTTAACCATATTCCTGAGCATACTAATAAGTATGGCTATTTTGGTGAACCATTTAATGGGGAGTTTGTTGATGAACAACAAGTATCTGGAAACTCTTGGTTTTTACGTGCATTAATTAATTATTATTATATTAGTAAAGATGAAAAGTATTTAAAACAAATACAATCAATTGTGAAACAATTTTTAATTCCAATTGCACCTTTTTATGATCATTATCCAACCTCAAAAAGAGAAAAAGGTGGAGTAGGTGGAAAATTAGAAGGCTCATTTATAGATGGTTGGAAATTGTCCACTGATGTGGGATGTGCTTTTATCATGATGGATGGTATGACTAAAGCATATGAAGTAACCAAAGACAAAGAATTGAAAAAAGCTATTGAAAAAATAATCGGAAATTTTTTGACAATTGATTATATTAATTTAGAATGTCAAACACATGCAACATTATCATGTGCAAGAGGCATTTTACGTTTTTATAATTTGACCCAAGATAAAAAATATTTGGATATTGTAGAAAAAATATTTAAAAACTACGTTTCTTTAGGTATGACCTATGATTATTCCAATATTAATTGGTTTAAAAGAGAAGATACTTGGACAGAACCATGTTGTGTTATTGATAGCATGATTTTAACAAAAGAATTATATTTAATTACAAAAGAAAATAAATATTTAGATATGTTTAATCGCATTTATGAAAATTCTATTAGAACTTTCCAACGTAACAATGGTGGAGCGGGATGCTCAACTTGTGCCACTCATACACATTATGAAATGAAAATGTTCTTATATGAAGCTTATTTTTGTTGCACTATGCGTTTAGGTGATGGTTTTGGTAATATCGCAGATTTTGCAGTTATTAAGGATAAAGATAATTATATTGTCCCATTTGCTTGCGCAGTTAGTTATGAAGATGAAGAATGTTCTTTTAGTGTTGATGCTGAATTTTATGAAACACATAAAATAACTATTGATGTAAATAAAACAGTTAATAAGACCCTTCTAATACGCTTGCCAAGCAATGCTTATGTTGAAGGATTAGAAGAAAAAGATGGATTTGTTATAATTTCTTTATCAAATAAAGAAAGAATTGAATTAAATGTAAAAATAAATTTAGTAGATGAAAACCATCTAGAATTTTATGGTGATATGTTATTAACAAGAAAAGAAGAAAATATTGAACCTAGTTTTTTAATTAATAATAAAGTATATTCATACATATATGATAGTTCAAAATATAGTGAAGAAGAACTAAAAAAGAAGGTACAATATGTTAGATAATTATTTTTTAAAAGCAAAACCGATCTATCCTAATTCGCTTATTGAAGAAATGAATGTTTCTTTGTTCTTTGTTAGTGAAGTTGAAATTACAAATGTAGCTAAATTAGTAATTACTGCAAACAATTTATATCGTATTTTTGATAATGGAAATCTTTTAGGATATGGACCAGCTCGAGCGGCACATGATTATTATCGTGTTGATAGTTACGGACTTAATAAAGGAAAACATCATATTGTCATTGAGCATGTTTATTACCATTGTAATAATTATTGTTCCACAAATACAAAACCATTTTTACAATGTGAAATTATAGAAGATAAAAATGTCTTAGCATTTACAAGTAATCCAAAAGATTTTAAATGTTTTCTAAATACTACAAGATATCAACGTGTTACACGTTTATCTTATCAAAGAGCGTTTTCAGAATCTTATCATTTTACTAGCAATTTGATGGATTTTTATAAAGGAATAAACAATACTTTTAAAATGTTAGAAACCGATATAGTAGAAAATAAAAATTTATTAAATCGCAATGTTGATTATCCTAAATTAAAAGCACTAACTTTTAAGCCTATTGAAGAAGGAACTTTTGAATATGATAGTTCCCTTAAGGCATATGATGATCGTTATATGCATAAAGAAAACTTAATGATTTTCCCAAAAGATACTTGGGAAGTAGATCCAAACGAATTTATTTCTAAATTAAAATATAAAGAAGAAAAAATAAAAGAGCTAATAAATGGAACATTTAAAACATATCGTTTACATTTTTCAAAAACAGGATTTATTTCTTTTGATATAACAGTCAAAGAAGATAGTGAATTTTATTTTATATTTGATGAGTTAGATTGGAGTAATGGTAAAAGTAAACCGATGGAAATTATTTTTTATCGTAACACTACTCATAATATCATTTCTTATGAATGTAAAAAGGGCAATTATCAACATATTACTATTGAACCATATACTATGCAATTTATGCGTTTGGTTGTTAAAAAAGGTCATGTAAATGTTAATAATATTACATTTATTCCATATGAAAATCCTTTGATTGATGGAATAAAATATGAATTTGAAAATATAAAAATTAAATCAGTAATAGATGCCGCAGTTGCAACATTTGCGCAAAATGCTGTTGATATTTTAACAGATTGCCCTAGTAGAGAACGAGCGGGTTGGTTATGTGATTCTTATTTTACAGGTAAAAGTGAAACATTAATAACCGGAAAAAATCTAGTGGAACATAACTTTTTAGAAAATTATGCGTTAATTGATCAATATAAAACATTACCTAAAGGAATGATACCAATGTGTTATCCAGGCGATCATCCGGATGGTGTATTTATTCCTAATTGGTCATTATGGTATATTTTGGAACTAAAAAATTATTTAGATAGAACACATGATAAGAAACTTGTAGAAATGTCAAAAAACAAAATACTTGGTTTATTAGAATATTTTTCTCGTTTTGAAAATGAATTAGGTTTATTAGAAAATTTAGAAAATTGGGTGTTTGTGGAATGGTCTAAAGCTAATGATGATGATTTTATTAAAGGGGTTAACTTTCCATCAAACATGTTATATGCTAAAGCATTAGAAGATGCTGCTATATTGCTAAATGATAATAATTTATTGCTTAAATCTCAAAAAATAAAAGAAGCAATTGAACAATATAGTTTTAACGAGGAATTTTATATTGATAATATGATTAGAAATGATAAAAAAGAGTTTATTAAGACTGATCATATTACAGAAACATGTCAATATTATGCTTTTTATTTTCATATTGCAACAAAAGAAAATCATAAAGAATTATTTGAAAGAATGGTAACAAAATTTGGGCCAACAAGAGATTATGAAAAAACATATCCAAATGTTTATAAATCTAATGTTTTTATTGGTGATTATTTGCGCTTAATGATTTTACTTGAATATGGATTATCTAACGAAGTATATAAAGAAACTGTAGATTATTTCTATGAAATGGCTAAAATTACAGGCACATTATGGGAACATGATTCTCCAAGTGCTAGTTTGAATCATGGATTAACTAGTAGCATTTTCAACATTATTTGTGGAGCGTGTTTTGGCTTAATTAGAATTGATTTGCAAGAAAAAATCATATATATGAATGAAAATCATATAAAAGAAAATTGTATGATTGGAGTCGCAGGAATTGAGATTAAAAACGCTAAAGGAACTATAACTATCAAAGCTCCAAATGAGTTTGAGATTAAGTATTTAGATAAAAATATTTTGTAAAATTATGGAACTAGAATTTCATATCGAGCGACTTAATAGATTACTAAAAAGCTTTTATCAATTAACAGGAATACGTATAGTTATTTTTGATATTAATCATCAAGAAATTGCTTCATTTCCTAATTATAATTGTGATTTTTGTAAAGTAATTCAAAACAATAAATATGGTTACAGTTGTTGTAATAAATCTAATACTAAAGCATTTGAGCATTGTTTAGAAAGTGATGATTTATATATTTATAATTGTCATGCTGGATTAATAGAAGCAATGATTAATTTAAAAATAGATAACACTATTGTTGGCTTTATCATGTTTGGACAAATAAGTAATATTGCTAATAAAGAGGAAAGATATAATAATTTATCTAATAAAACAAGAAAGAATTTAAATATTTCTTTTTCGAAAGAGTTATCTGATAAACTGATATATATTGATGAAGAAAAACTAAATAGTGTATCTATAATATTATTAGCATTAGCTAAATACGCAATCAGTGAGAAAATGGTATCCATTCAACAAGAACAATTTATTAGTAGTTTAAATAAATTCATAGAGGAAAATATTCAAGATAACACATTAACAGTGAATACATTTTTAGAACATTTTCATATGTCAAAGACTTGCTTTTATGTATCAATGGATAAGTTTGTTGGTATGAGTCTTGCTAGGTATTTGAAAACAAAAAGATTAGAATATGCTAAAAAATTATTAGAAAATAGTGATATTAGCTTAATTGATTTGACATCAAAAGTTGGTTTTAATGATTATAATTATTTTTGCCGTGTATTTAAAAAGAGTGTTCATATGTCCGCAAAAGAATATAGAAAAACTGTACGGAAAAAATTACAGTAAATCCGTACTTTTTTAAATATAAAAGCGCTTGCATAATTAATAAAATATAAAGTGAAAGAAGGAAATAAAAATGAAAAATACTTTTGCTTTATATTTTGGAAATCGTGGATTCATGCCTGCGGAATTAATTGCAGGGGCTAGAGAGGACATGGTTAAGGCGGTTACTGATGCTGGCTATAATTATATTATCATGGATGAGGCAGCAACAAGATATGGTGCGGTTGAAACACGGGATGAGGGACGCTTATATCATGATTGGTTAGAATCACATAAAGGAGAATTTGATGGCGTTATATTATGCATGCCAATATTCATTGATGAAAATGGCGCAATTACAGCGCTTCGTGACGCTAATGTTCCAATTTTAATGCAAGCTTATCCAGATGAAATTGGTTTAATGGACTTTGCGCATCGTCGTGATGCTTTTTGTGGGAAATTTTCTATTACTGATGTATTTAGTCAATATCATGTTCCTTTCACAGTTTTAAAACCACACGTTGTTCATCCTTTAACTAAAGAGTTTAGACAAAATTTGGATGATTTTGCGGCTATTTGTCGTGTGGTAAAAGGAATGAAAAGATTTACCATTGGTTGTATTGGAGCAAGAACAACAGCTTTTAAAACAGTGCGTTTTGATGAAGTGGCTTTAGAAAAGTATGGAATTACTGTAGAAAGTTTTGATTTATCGGAATTATTTCATAAAGTAGATGAATTAGATAATAATGATGAAAAAGTTATTGAAAAAGTTATTCGCTTAAAAGGATATACTAATTTCTCACTTGTACCAGATGAAAGAATGTTAACTCTTGCTAAAGTTTCTGTAGCTATTGATCAATATATTGAAGAATATCATTTAGATGCAATAACTTTAAGATGCTGGAATGAAATGGAAACATATTATCGTGTATGTCCATGTGTATTATTATCAGAATTAAACGATCGAGGAATCGTTGCATCTTGTGAAATAGATTTATGTAGTGCGATTACAATGCGTGCGATGAATCTAGCAAGTGGTTTACCAACAGCGTGTTTGGATTGGAATAACAATTATGGTAATGATTTAAATAAAGTTATTTTATTCCATTGTGGCCCAGTTGCTCAATCATTAATGGAAGGAAAAGGTTTAGTAACTGAACATAAGATGTTTGCAAAATGTGACCCGGGTTCTGGATGGGGATGTAACGAAGGACGTATTAAAGCATTTCCTATGACTTTTGCAAACTGTAAGACTGAAGATGGAAAACTTATAATTTATTCTTCGGAAGCGGAATTTACAGGTGAACCAATTGAAAAGACTTATTTTGGATGTGGTGGAGTAGCAAATATTCCAGATTTACAAAATAAATTAATTCGCTTAGCACGTGGTGGATTTAAACATCATACTACCGTTGGTGTTGGACATATGAAAGATATTTTAACTGAGGCATTTTCCACTTATTTACATTATGATGTAGTGGATATTGATAAATAGTATGATTTATGGTGGATTAGATATTGGCACTACCGGAAGTAAGTTGACGGTATTTGATGATTATGCTCAAAAGGAGAGGTTTTATTTAAATTATCCTTCTAAAAGAGATAATAATGGTCATGAAATAGATGCTAATATCATTTATGAAACAGTTATTCAATTATTAGAAATAGCAGTACAAAAATATCAAATAACATCAATAGGAATAACTTCTTTTGGAGAAACATTTGTTTTACTTGATAAATTTGATAATATTTTATTTCCGTCATTACTTTATACTGACCCTCGAGGAAATAAAGAAGCTTTATATTTAGAAAGAAAAATAGGAAAAAAGAAATTAGGAGAAATAACTGGACAAGTAGGACAAGGAATGTTTTCTCTCCCGAAACTAATGTATATAAAAAAACATTATAAAAGTATTTATAAAAATGTTGATAAGGTACTTTTAATTGAAGACTTTATTGTTTATAAATTAACAGGTATAAGACAAATTGATTATTCACTTGCTAGTCGCACATTAGCTTTTGATGTCAATAAACGTGAATGGTCTAAGAAAATATTAGATGCTGCGGGAATTGATGAAAATTTGTTCTCCAAGCCTGTTCCTATTGGCTCTATTGCTGGAAATATAAAACAGTCATTAAAAAATGAATTAGGATTAAAAAACGATATAAAAATTATAAATATCAGTCATGATCAAATTGCTAACGCTATTGGAGGCGGAGTATTATCTTATGGCACGGCTATTGATGGATGTGGAACATGTGAATGCTTAACAATGACTTATCAAAATATACCTAATGATAAAGATATTTACGAATGCGGATATGGTGTAATTCCATATATTAAAGATAATTATAATGTCTCATATGCTTTAATTAATACTGGTGGAGCATTAGTGGAGTGGATAATAAACACATATTTTTCTGATTTAAAAGGTAAAGAAAAATGTTTTGATATTTTAAATAATAATATTTTAAATCATCCAACAAATGTTATGATTTTGCCACATTTTGCAGGTGCATCAACCCCGTATATGGATCCTTTTGCTTTAGGAACAATTACTAACTTAAATTTAGGAACAAATAGATATGAAATATATCAAGCATGTTTAGAATCATTAAGTTATGAAATGCTTATTTCAATAAATAAACTTAAAAAAATGGGGATTAATATTAATGAAATATATGCCTCTGGTGGAGGCGCAAAAAATGATGCGTGGTTACAAATTAAAGCAAATATCTTTAACATTCCTATTCATCAACTAAAAAATAATGATACTGGAACGATTGGAAGTGCTATTGTTGTTGGACATGCGATAGGATTATTTAGTTCTTATGAAGATGGTGTTAATAAGCTAACAAAAGTTAAAAAAACTTTTTATCCTGATGTGTTTAAACACCAAGAATATATGAAAATATTTAAAAAATATCAGTTAATATATGAAAGGATGAAAAAAGTGCGAATATGAATAAGTTAGATTATATCGGTAATGAATTTCAATTATATGGTAAAGAAGAATATATTCTTACTAATGGATTTTCTAGTGGCGTAAAAATATGGCATATTAAAAACGGACTAGGCTTAGAAATGTGCGTTAATTTAGATAGAGGATTTGATATCATTTCTGTTACGTATAAAGGTGTAAATGTTAGTTATCTTACTCCTAATGGTTATGTATCAAGCAAATATTATGATGATAAAGGATTAGGCTTTTTAAAGTCATTTGGCGCTGGTTTTCTTACAACATGTGGATTAACACAAGTCGGTAGCCCAAATGTTGATGAAGGAGAAGAACTACCGCTTCATGGAACCTATAGTAATATTCCAACAACTAATGCTTGTTTCTTAGACAATGATTTAGAAATGTTATTAATAGGAGAAATACTTGATGAACGTATATTTTCTCATAAATTAAAACTAATAAGAAAAATACATGTTTCGAAAGTAGATAATAGTTTTTATATTGAAGATGAAATAATTAATAGAGGCGACAAAGTTACGCCATTAGAAATTTTATATCATATTAATATAGGTTATCCTTTTTTAGATGAAGATATAAAATTATCTATTAATTCTAACTTAGTAGAAGCAAGAAATGAACATGCTAAATTAGATATAAATAATTGGAAAAATATGCATAAGCCAGAAGCTAATTATGAAGAAAAATGTTACTATCATCATTTTAAAAAAGATGGACAAGTGGAAGTGTATCAACCAAAATTAAATAAGGGATTAGAAATTAATTTTGATACAAAGTGTTTACCATTTCTAACGGAATGGAAGATGCTAGGTATTAGAGATTATGTCCTTGGCGTAGAACCAGGCAATTGCACTCCTGATGGAAGAAATGTAATGCGAAGTAAAGGATTATTAGAAGAAATAAAACCAAATGAAATTAAAAAATATTGCGTAAAAGTACGCTTATTTGAAAAATAAAAGGAGAAGAAAAAAATGTTAGTTAACTTAGAATATGTATTAAAAATTGCAGAAGAAAAAAATTGTGCAATAGGTTCATTTAATACTCCAAATTTAGAAAATATGATCGCGGTAATTTCAGCTGCGGAAGAACTTAATGTCCCTGTTATTATTATGCATGCTCAATGTCATGAAGAATATGCGCCACTTGATATTGTTGGACCAATTATGCTTTTAATGGCTAAAAAAGCTAAAGTACCAGTATGCGTACATTTAGATCATTGTGAAGATTTAGATTATTTAAAAAGAGCTATTGATATTGGTTTTACATCAGTTATGCTGGATGCTTCTAGCTTGCCATATGATGAAAATGTTAAAATGACTAAAGAAGCTGTTTCTTTAGCACATCCTAAAAATATATCAGTGGAAGCAGAAATAGGTGTATTAGGTGGAAGAGAAGCAGGAAATCAAAAACCATTAACTAAAGAAGAAATGTATACTGATCCAGATTTAGCTAAAAAGTTTGTTGATGATACAAATATTGATGCTTTAGCGTGCTCTTTTGGAACCGCTCATGGAATATATAAAGTTAAGCCAGAATTAGATTTTGATCGAATTCAAAAAATTAATACATTATGCAATTTACCATTAGTAATGCATGGTGGATCTGGCGTATCTAGTGAAGACTATGTGAAAGCTATTAAGTGTGGCGTAAGAAAGATTAATTATTATTCTTATATGTCTAGAGAGGGTGTTTATGCTGCTAGAGAGATATTAAAGAAAGATATTACTTTCTATCATGAATTAGCGTCATATGCTACAAGTAAAATGAAAGAAGATGTTATACGCGCTCTTAAAATATTTAATCAATAAAAATTATTTATTATATTTAAAACAACTTAAAAAGTGGAATGCTTAGAAACATATTTGAGGTTTCTAAACATCCCTTTTTTATAGAATAATAAATAATAAGAAAAAACGATGAAATTCAATTGTTAAAATAAATTTTTAAAACTGCGAACTCTAACTAAAAACTGCTAACACAAAACATAATAATTAATAGGTTAAAATCAATTAAAGATAAATAATAAAATAGATTATGCATCGCATTATACAATGTAGTGTTCTCACTAAAAACTATTATTCAAGTGTTAAAATAAGGTTTCTTTTAAATATTACTTAATATCTTTTAAAGCATCCACTAAAGAACATAGTTTTGCGGTACTTTCTTCATTTAAACTAGATTTAATAGTAATAATTGGTTCAATAAATGTAATGTTTTTAGAATTAGCAAAAGCATCTTTAACAAGTTTTGCGGCCATTGGAGCCCAAGAACCATTTTCAATAATGGCAATATTATGATTTTGAAAATTTCTTTCTAATAATCCATCAATAAATGTCTTAGTAAATGGAAACAACCCATTATTATATGTTGGTGTAGCAATTACTAATGTTTTATGTTTAAAAGCTTCTGAAATATCGTAAGATAAATCAGTACGTGCTAGATCTTTTGCTTTTGCTTTAATGCCTACTACGCCTAATAATTCAACAAGTCTATTAACAGCATTTTTAGTATTTCCATAAATAGAATTATAAGCAATAAAAACATCATTATCTTCTGGAGTATAACTTGACCAAGTGTTGTATAAGCCTAAATAGTAACTAAGATTGTCTTTTAATACTGGACCATGTAAAGGACAAATCATCTCAATATCTAAACTAGCAGCTTTCTTTAATAACATTTGCACTTGTAAACCATATTTTCCGACAATTCCGATATAATATCTTCTTGCTTCATCGGCCCAATCTTCTTTGACATCTATTGCACCAAATTTACCAAATCCATCTGCGGTAAATAATATTTTTGTGTAAGAATCATATGTTACCATTACTTCTGG
>CAKPJO010000048.1 GCA_934162685.1 uncultured Bacilli bacterium
AATATATGGAATATTTATTTAATTAGATATGTGATTTTGAAAGTGAAGTGGTTATTATTAAAACTAAAGAAAAAGTAGAAGTAATATTTTTATGTTTAATAAATATTTTACTATCTTCTTGCTTGATTGTAGTTACTTTTTTAACAAAAGGACTAATTGATACTGCTTTAACGCATAATGAAAATAGTTGGAAACAGCTATTGCTTTATGCTTGTTTTTTGATATTGACTGTCATTTTTCAAATAACATTAAAAATTGTTTATAATTTTATATTAAATAAATCATCCATAAAATATGAGTTAAGTCTAAAGCAAGAAATATACAATAGTTATTTAAAAAAAGATATTTCACAAATTAATTCTATACATTCTGGTGAAATGTCTAACATTTATATAAATGATGTAAAAAATATCGTAGATGGCTATTATTCTGTTTTACCTAGTGCTATTTTGAATATTTCAAAATTTTTATTTGCTTTTATTTCTTTACTTATTATTGATTGGAGATTTTTAATAGTGGCTTTAGTTGTGGGGCTACTAGCTTTTATTTATTCTAGGTTTTATGGTAAAAAAGTAAAAAAATTGCAACGTGATTCCCTAGACAAAGATGGAAAACTTATATCTTACATGCAAGAATCCACAGAAAATATAAAATTAATTAAAGCGATGAATGCAGAAGAAAATGCTGAAGATTTATTAAAAACAAAAAGCGTGGATAATTTTAATGCAAAATATCGTTATCGTAATTTTGCTATTATTGGCTCAGCGGGTATTTTATCGGTCTTAAATATAACTTATATTGCAGCGCTTATATATGGCGCTATAATGCTTTATAAATTCCCAGAAATGTTTTCTTATGGAACACTTGTATCTTTATTGCAACTTGTAAATTATTTTGAAACACCATTTACATCTTTATCGCATCTTTTAAATAAATACTATGCATTTAATGTTAGCAAAAGCAGAATACAAAAAGTGTTTGATTTGAAAGAAGAAATTGTTGAAGATAAATCGTTTGATTTTGAAAAAATAGTTTTTGATAATGTGTCTTTTAATTATGATAAGAAAGTTATTAAAAATTTTTCCTGCATCATAAATAAAGATGATTTAGTAATTATTAAAGGAAGATCAGGAATAGGCAAATCCACTATCATAAATTTACTTTTAGGATTTATTAAGCCTCAATCTGGAATTATTTATTTTATAGACACAACCGGAAATAAAATTATGGTTTCTTCAAATACTAGAAATAAATTTTCTTATGTTCCTCAAGAAGTTATTATGTTTAGTGGCACAATAAGAGAAAATATAAAATTGTTTGTTAATAATAAGACTGATGAAGAAATAGTTTCTGCATTAAAATTAAGCTGTATTTATGATGAAATTATGCAAATGCCTAAAGGATTAGATAATGTTTTAAGTGAACGCGGACAAGGCCTTTCTTTAGGCCAAATTCAAAGAATATTAATTGCTATTGCTATTTTAAAAGATAATGATATTTTATTACTTGATGAATTTACATCAGCGTTAGATAAAAATGTAGAAGCAAAAATAGTGAATAACATGCTCACTTTAAATAAAACTATTATTATGATTTCGCATCGTGCTTTAGATGTTCCTAATCATAAAGAAGTTGTGTTGGGGGAAATCATTGATGATTAGTAACAAAGAAACCAAAGTTATATTAGATGCAATTATTAATAAAAAAACTTTAGAAGTTCCTAGTAATATTAATGATGTCGTTGAAGTATTTAAAAGCCAATCTTTAGTTCATCAACTTTACAAAGTGTATAATGATACAAGACTCAAAAAATATTATTTAAGCGCTAATATCATTTATGAACAACAAAACCAAATGATTGAAGATATTAAAAGAATTTTCAATGAAAATAAAATAGATTTCGTTTTGTTAAAAGGTAGTGTTATTAGAAATTTATATCCGAGCTATTTCCTTCGCTTACAAGGTGATATAGATGTATTAGTACGCGAAAACGATTTATCGAAAGCATCAAAACTGCTATGCAATAATCAGTATACTAAAGGGCATGAATGGTTCCATCATATTGAGTTTGAAAAAAATAATATAATTTTGGAATTACATCATTCTTTATTTAAAAAAGATGCGAAATGGTATGATTATTTTGCTAATCCGTGGGAACATGTATTAAATAAAAATCAACATGAATATATGTTTGAAGAAAAATATTTTGGCATGTATGAAATTGCACATCTTGCTAAACATATGTCAGGCGATGGAGCGGGATTAAGACCTTTTATTGATTTTTATTATATTTTTAATGTAAATTCCGATTTGGAAAGTATAAAAAAAGAGGCGAAATCTATCGGATTAGATAAATTTTTAAATTCAATATTTAATGTTATTAATTATTTCTTTGGGTTCAATAAAACAAAGTTTAATCCATTAGAAACTTTAGATGATTACATTACCATCATAATCCAATCAGGCACGCATGGGCATAGTAAAAATTCTAATTATTACGCTAATAGAATGGCAGCGAAAAAACAATCGAAATTTAAATTTTATATGTCATCATTATTTCCTGATAGAAGCATAATGAAAAAGAATTATCCATATTTAAATAAATATCCGATTTTATTTCCATATGCAAGAATATGCCGTATATGTCGATGTATTTTTATAAAATCAAAAGATGTGAAAAAAATAAATAGTAGTCAAGATTCTGTGCTAATGCACGCAAAAGTTTTTGATGAAATTGGAATAAGAGGTGAGTAAAATGTTATCTACGCAAGTAAAAAAATATTTATTGATTTCCGCAATAACAGTAGTGGCAATTGCAAGTGCTATTATAGTTGGTGTTAGTAGTGGGAACAAACATGATGATTCTACTAGTGCAGCAACCAAATTATGTCTTGTAAGTGGTAATATAGTTAATGAAGAAGACAATAAAGGCATTGAAAATGTTGTAGTGTTATTATGTGATACTACTACTTATAAAGAAATAGATATGTCAGAAACTAATACTGCTGGTAAATACGAATTTGAGGATGTAGAAGTAGGACAATATTATTTAAAACTGGTTTTGCCTGATACAAAGTATAATGGTCTTGGTAAGCAAATAACTTTTTTAATTGATGGATCAAAAACCAATTATACAATCTCTACTATTAAATTATCAAAAGCCAATGGGAATTGGGGACCACTTACATAGAAGTTGCTTTGTAGTAAATATTTTATGGAAGTAATATAAAAAATATATAAATAGTAAATTCACTTTACTTATTAATTTCGTTTTTTATAATGTTTAGATTTTCTTTATTATTAGCAATTATTATACCTTTATTGCAATAATTAAATTCATTTTCATTAATGTTTTCATAAACACCGCCAGCTTCTTTAATTAATAATAGCCCAGGAGCAATGTCCCATATTTTATGATAATATGTTATATAAGCAACTGCACTATTTTTAACGAGTAAAGAAAAATCATAACACGCAGCACCAAAATGTCTAGTTTTGAGAAAATATTTTTGCAAATTATATACCAAATCAAATTGTTTTTTCATGGGAATTTCAATATTGTCATAGTAATCACTAATAATCAAAAATCCATCATTTGTTTTTTGACTTTTATCAATAAAAATTTGTTTTCCATTTAGAAAACATCCCTTGCTGTTATAAGCAAAAAACATTTCATTTTTGCATGGCAAATAAATGAAAGAAGCAATACATGTTTTATTGTAGAAATAGGCAAGTTGAATACCAAATATATCAATATTATCAGCAAAATTACATGTTCCATCAATTGGATCAATTACAAATGTATTATCGATTAATTTGTTTTCGGAATAGTTTTCTTCACTAATAATATTTACATTTTTATATGTTCTTTTTATAGCTTTTATCAAAGAATTTTCTACTAAAATATCATTATAAGTTTGCCAATCATGAATAGATTTATTCTTTAAAATGTGCGGCTTGCTGGATTTCATTTCGTTGCCGGTTTTTTTAATAATAGTTTCTAATTCTTTTAAATCATCAATGCTAAACATTGTTAATCACCTAACTTTTTATCAATGATTTCTTCAACATAATTTATCCAATTTTCGATATATTCATTTTCAAAATCAAAATCCACTTTTTTATTGACGCCTTGTTTGTCATATAATTTTTTTAGAATAAGATTAGACATATTTGCTTCCATTGATGCATCAATATTCTCAAATGTATCAGCAGCCTTTTTTGCGTGTTCTATACCTTCTACATATGATGCATTGTCTTTATTTAGCAAAATTGCTAAAGCTAAAATCATATTTATTTGTCCATTATCATATTTCCCTTTGATTTTATTTGATAATAAAGCATTTAAATTGTTAATGGCAGAAACTACATCCCCAGACATAGTAAGAAGTAATTGAGTTGTATATTTAAATCTAATGTAATAGCGATCCATTGTTTGCTTGTTAGTGACATATATTTCTTCGCATTCTTTAAGTTTTTCATTAGCCTCATCATATTCGCCTTCCCAAATTAAAGAATCAGCAAAGACACGATAATCCTCCGCTAAAAAGAGCGTGTTAGAAATTTTACGATCGCAATTTCCCATTTCTTCAATATTATTAGATAAGTATTTAATGGCTTTTTTATAATTCTTATTTGCCTCATGAAAATTAATCATATTTGTATAAATTTTACCTTTAATTAGATGGGAAAGAGACATTTCAAAAGAAGGATCACTATCACCAGTATATTCATCTTCGATAGCGGCTTTTGCATATTCGATTGCTTCATCAAATGATTCTAATGCTTCATCAAATTCTACAATCTTTCTTTGTGATAACCCTTTAACATTTAATATTTCCGCAAGTAAAGCGGGTTGAGATTTAATTTCTTCATTTTTAGTAATTAATGCTTTAGTTTTAGAAATTGCGCGTTCAAAATTTTCGACAATATAGTAATAGAAAACTTTGCCTATTTCGCCCTCTAAATTCCATTCTCCTTCAGTTTTTAAAGCAACACTTAAACCAATTTCTTTTAAATTAAAGAATAATCCTGAATTATATAAAATGCGACGATAATTAGAAAAAATAGTTTTAAATACTTCACCTTTAAATATGTTTAAACATTTTTCATTATCATTAGGGTCATATAACCAAGTTATTTCATCAATATAACTTTCTAATCCGGAATCAAAGAACAAATATTTTATTTTAGCCATTTGGAAATCAAAATCATTGAGTAAGTCAAATAATTCATCTTTTTTATTTAATTCAATTAGCACTTTACCAAATGATTCTAATACGCCTTTATCGGATAAATATTCATGACTATCATATTTCTTTTTATAGTAATTATAGAGTGTTTTATAGCCGCGTATTTTTTCAATGTAATAAATATGAGAAACATCACTTTCATCAGTCAGCCAATCAATAAGTGATTTATGTAGTGGCTCAATGCATTTATTTTTAATAGGAAATAACCCACTTAATTTGATCAGTATTTCTCTTAAACGATATTTATCATATCCTAAAACTTCACAAAGAAAATCTTCATCAACAGATTTAGGTGTAATACACATAAACTCTAATAATGGTTTTACTTCTTTATATAAATCGGAGTTTCCTTGAGAAGAGCCAAAAATACGGTCAAAACAATCTCTAAAGAAGCCATATATACCAACTGGGAAGAAGTTAATATCATTTAAACTAATTTTATCACTTTTAATTTGTTTACATATTTCAGAAGCATATAAGAATGATCCTTCAGATTTAGATAATAAGCGAGAAACTGTTTCTTCATTTATATCAGGAAATTGCTTGTGATAATATTCTCTTAAGTCATCTTCAGAAGTAACTTCTAAAGCGTCTGATACTTGTGATACAGGTAATAAGTAACGACGTATTTCAGCCTCGTTGCGACTAGTAATAACAAATTTTAACCAACTTGGAATTTCATTATTACGATATGCACGTTGCAAAATATCGCAAATTTCATTTTCTCCGCGCCATGAACATTCATCTAGTGCATCAAGAATAATTACAACTGGCTTTGATAAATGAATATCATAAAGTTGTTCTAAAATAAGATATTCAAGAATTCTACTAGCGTTTTTTTCAAAAATTGTATCTAAATCTGGTAAATTAATAAGTTTGGTCTTATATTCAGGAATAAAATTGCTTAAATGATACGCAATGGAAGTAAAAATTATTTTGGAATTAGTGCGATCAGAATTGTTGAATTTGCAAAAGTGAATAGCCCCGATTGCATCAGGATAATTCCAACATAACATGCTAGAAAAAGCTGTTTTACCAAATCCAGGGCGAGCGTAAAACCATAAAATATTTTTATCAGAAGCTAAGAAGTTTTCAAAAACTTCAAATGCTTTTTTTCTTCCACAAAAGTGAGAATAAAATCTAAATAAATCTTCGCGAGAAGATACAGGTTTTAAACAATTTTTTAAACGTATTTCATCATTAGAAAATCCTAATTTGTTTTTATTTTGAATAATATTTAATAATTCAATTAAAAATTGTTGATATTTAGATTCAATTAATTGACCATTTGGATTAATACATTCTTCTAAATTTAATCTTTGATATTTATTGATGCTAAGAGGCGTTAATGATTCATCTAATTTAATTGGTATAATTGTTGCTCCAATTTCGCCAGCTCGACATAATTCATTTAAACAATATCCCTCTTGTGAAGTAGATTTTTTAGAAATAAAAAATAAGAAGAATTTTGAGTCTTTAATGTGATTATCGATTATTTTTTCCCAATCACCTTGTTTTAGATAATCAACATCAACGAAAACCGAATAATTACATTTTCTTATATCTTCGGCAACTCTTTTTATAATATCATCATAAGTGTTATGTCCGTAACTAATAAAAATATTATCTTTATTCATATTAAATCTCCCTTGCAATGCTAAAGCCATTTTGTATACAAGCATCAATAGTTTCTTGAGAAGAAAAATGCATACATATTACTCTTTTTCTTAATTCAAGATCAAAAGAAGAACATAAATCATTTAACGTTGTATGAATCATCGCGTTAGGATTTATCGTTACTTCGTGATAGATGCAATCGATTTTATTCGATTTTAATTCTTTTATGGCACGCTTATTAATAATAGAAGTATCACCACTATAAAAGAAGTTATATTTTCCATAAACAAAATACCCATAGCTTCCATAAATGTGTTTTTGGATAACTGGTTCAAATATAAAATCACCTATTTTATTATTTATTGGCGACTCAATTTCAAAAGGAAAAGTTAGTCCGGTTAAAATTAATAGTTTTTTTAATCTTGAACCTTTTGGATAATAAACATGAGTTTCAATATTTGTAAAATAATGCATATAGTACATCATTGGTTCTAAAGAGCCAATATGATCACTATGAAGATGAGTAATTAAAACATATACTTTTTCAATATTTTTAAGTATATTCTTTTCTAAAATATGATCGAATATTTTTTCGCCACAATCGATTAAATATAAACACTTTTTGTCTATAAAATAAGCACAATTATTATTGGAGTTAAAATTAAATGCCGCTCCATTTCCTAAAAAAGATAAAGGTCCCATAAAATCTCCTTTTTCTACACTAATTCATATAAAATAATTATAACACAAAAGAAATCATGAACAATGATAAAATATTATGTAATTAAATTATTTCTTTTGATTAAATATTTAATGACTAATACTTTTACATAATTTGAATTTGTGGCATAATAATATTGCTTATGGAGGGATATTTATGCGTATTAAATTTAAAAATGCACGTATTCTAACAATGGATAATAATTTTGAGATATTAGATGGGGTGCTTATTACTAATGAGAATAAAATTGAATATATTGGAAAAGAGGATAGAGAGGGACAATTTGATCGAATTATTGAGTGTAATGGAAATTTATTAATGCCTGGATTTAAAAACGCGCACACTCATTCTGCTATGACTTTTGTAAGAAGTTATGCGGATGATTTACCATTACATGATTGGTTGTTTGATAAAATATTTCCAATGGAAGCCAAATTAACTAGTGATGATATATATAATCTATCAAAACTTGCTATTGCTGAATACTTAACTAGTGGAATTACCGCTAATTTTGATATGTATATGGAACCTAAAGCGTTTTGCAAAGCTTCAATTGAACTAGGCTTTAGAACAGTAGTACTTGGATGTGTTAATAATTTTACAGAATCAGTTCAAATTATGCGTGAAAATTACAAATTACTCAATAATATTTCACCATTAATTACATATAAATTAGGCTTTCATGCAGAGTATACAACTGATGAAGCTATATTAATTGAATTAGCAAAACTTGCTAATGAATTAAAAGAAGAAGTATACACTCATTCTTCTGAAACTTTAGATGAGGTAAATGGTTGCAAAAAACGTCATAATGGTTTAACTCCAACACAATATTTTGAAAAACTTGGATTATATAATTATGGCGGTGGTGCTTATCATTGTGTTGAAATGAGTGATGAAGATTTAGAAATATTTAAACGTCGTAATTTGTATGTTGTTACTTGCCCAGGATCTAATACTAAATTAGCAAGTGGAATAGCTAGTATTCAGCGTATGATGGACATAGGTATTAAAATTGCTATTGGTACAGATGGCCCAGCATCAAATAACGCACTTGATATGTTTAGAGAAATGTTTTTGGTAACCGGTCTTCAAAAATTAAAATGCCATGATGCAAGTAGTTGTGACGCTAATGAAGTATTATATATGGCAACAGTTAATGGCGCGCACGCAATGGGATTACATGATGCAGATATATTAAAAGCAGGCAAATTAGCGGATATTATTATGATTGATTTACATCAACCTAATATGCAGCCTATTAATAATATAACCAAAAACATTGTCTATTCTGGATCAAAACAAAACGTAAAAATGACAATGATAAATGGTAAAATTTTATATGAAGATGGAAAATTTAATTTTGCTGAAGATATAGAAAAAATATATCAAAAATGTCAAGAAATTACTGATAGAATAAAATTAGAAACTCAAAAATAAAAAGAACTCTGCGTGAGTTCTTTTTCAGTGGGCGCTTAAGAAATTTGATAATGATTTATTATGGGCATCTTTTACATAATTTCGACCATATTCATAAATTTCACGTTGAATATCGCTTTCATTAGTGGAAGTAGCTTTGTAGTTGATTTTCACATTAACTAATTCTTGCAATGGGCTTTTAACTATTAAGATTTTTTCTTCGCTTGCGATATATTCAAACTCTTCATTTACGTATATATCACTATCACTTAATATGCCATCTTTATAATATTGAAATGTAGGAACAACCCCAGTTTCATAACCATATTCATTAGAACCAGTATAAGAAAGTTGGTATTTATCTTTAAATGCTTGCCATTGCTCGCTATTTACATTACCTGAACTATCAAGTCTAATGCCTTCCTTATCACATTCAATTAAGTATAGTGTTTTTTGCTTGTTGCTTTTTAAATAATTATTAAGATATTCATTAAATAAAAATCCACAGTCGCCACAAGATGAACGCGTAAATAATACTATAAAACTTTGTTTGGTGCTTTTTTTAGTATCTAAACTATTAGGTGAAATATAAAAAGCACTAGGAAGATTAACATATTTTTTCATCATTTCATCAAATTTGCTTTGCTCAACAAATTGTTCCCTTGTATCAGAGTTATAACCGGCAATATATAGTTTTTTGCCTTCTTTATAAAATCCAATTGCAGGTGCAGCACCCTTAGCTAATTTTAAAGGGTCACTATCAGATAAGACACTAGTGTAATTTATTTTATAAATAGTTAATCCATAATCCTCTATATATTGTGATAGTTTAATTTCAAAATTGGCACAACTAGAACAGCCTTGTACATAAGCGTAAACTATGAAATCTTGTTTTGTTTCTCTTAAGGTATCTAGAGCATCTTGACTTTTTAATTCAACAAATGAATTTGATGTTAAATCACCTGTTAAAATATCGATTTTATTTTCATTGCTTGTATTATTACATGCAGTAATAGTTAATAAAAATGGTATAAAAAATAATTTAGCGAAATGTTTCATATGTTTTACCTCGCCTTATTATAGAATGACTATTTAACATTTTCAAATGTTATGAATATGATTTTATAATTCTTCAACAAAAGATACATAATCTAGAGTTGATAAAGCTGCGATTATATCCTTGTGTTTACGATATTTCTTTTTTACATCTGTTAAAGAAATACTATATACGCTTAGCCCTGATCCAAAATAAGAGTTATTTATTTCCATATCGTCAATTCTAAGATTTAAGTGTCTAATTGTAAAAATAAAGTCTTGTAATTTTGATTTGTCTTTTAACTCAAGATGTATTTCAAAGTGATTGGATTTGTCTTTTAAAAATACTTCTAGTGCTGGTAAAACAGCAAGTATTAAAATTAATACAACTGCTAATATTAAAGCTACTAGATAAAATCCAAGACCAATAACAAGGCCAAGTATTTCACAAAGCCATAAACCAGCAGAAGTTGTTAATCCTTTTATTTGCTTTTTAGAGGAAAATAAAATGGAATTTCCACTAATAATTACTGTGCCAATAATAGCAGCAGTAGAGAATAAATATAATTTATAAGTTTCATCTACTAATGCTGAATCAATGATAGCAGACACTGCTCCCATTAAAGTAACAAGAATAAAAGTTCTTAAACCTGCTGAGTGTCTTTTGCTTGATCTTTCACAGCCAATAAT
>CAKPJO010000049.1 GCA_934162685.1 uncultured Bacilli bacterium
TTGGCATATAAACATTTTCATGTCCCGTTTGTTTGAATTTTTCATCCAAATGTTTTTGAATTTGTTCCCATATAGCATAGCCATAAGGGCGATAAATAATAAATCCTTTCACAGACGAGTAATCCATCAATTCTGCTTTTTTACAAACATCTGTATACCATTGCGCAAAATCCACATCACGTGATGTAATTGCGTCATTTTTTAAATCTGCCATAATAATTACCTCCTACTTTTTGCCATTAACTAGTGCCATAACTTTGCTCAATTTTTTCTTTTCAATTGGCAAAATCATTTCATCTGCTTGGCTAATCAAATTACTTGAAACATATTTAATTCCCATCTTACAAATTAAATACATAGAATTGTTAGTATCTAATCCGTAAGCAATGATATTTTTATCATAACTTTTTAACGTGTCAATAAGCGTATGAATAATCAAAATTGATCTACCACTCTTACGACAATCTTTAATTAATTCACTATCCAAAATGAAATAATCGAATATTTTCATTAATTCATTTGTTAAAAGCAATTCTTTTTTATCAATTTTTAAAGCTACTTTATATCCATGTTCTTTTAAGTTAGCAATAGAAGAAATGATTTCTTCTTCCTCTGATAACCATTCAGATATTTCAAGTTCACTAAATGAAAGAATTATATCTTCACTATCAATGCCTGAGATATGCGAGAAACTTTTTGCAATATGTTCTCTTTCCAAAACTGAGACATTGTAGATTAATTTTACATTAGAAATATTTTCATTTAAGTAGCGGCTTAATATTTTTTTATTAAACATCGTAAACAAATCTTTGATTTTTCCAACTTTATACGCGTATTCTTTAAGTTCTTGTATATTTGAGAATATTGTATTGTTACATTTGATAGTCGAGTTATAGGCAAGTATTGAGCCAGTTTTAATATTAATAATTGGTTGATATAAAATTTTAAAGTCTTTTTTAGTAATTAATGTATTAAATTCATTCTCGTAAGATGTAGTAATTTCACTACTTGAAACACTATTGTCATCATAAATCATAATATGATCATTATGATCCATTGCTGTGACTGAAATAGACTTTGCATTACGAACTAATTGTTTATAAGTGCAATTCTCTTCGTTTATTAAAGTTCCTGTAACAGAATAGTTATAATCTTCATTAAAAGAATTGATTTTTAAATATTTAGAAATTGTTTTAGAAATACTATGCATCAATCTTAATAGATTTTTTCTTGAACTAATTCCTGGATAATAAATAGTGAATGAAGATTGCGAATAATCCGCAATAGTGCAGTTGCTTGTTAAATACGGAGCAATAATATTCTTTGCGCAAACAAAGAATAACGAACTTACTTTATCATCATCTTCATCTTGAATTTTAGTATTTCGAAATGCCACAAATAAAAACGACCCTTTATTTTTGTTTTTCATTTTTTCAATGGTAAGCATTTGTTCAATATTGGTAACAGTTATGTTTGATATTTTCTTTTTATCTGTTTTGTTTTTGACATCAAGATACTTCATAACATAACTTTCTAAGTGAATAATTTTTTTCTTTTTATCTATTTTTTGTAATTGTATGAAAGAATAATAACTTTTCTTTTCTCTTTCAAAAATAACATCAACCTCTAAATAATCGCTAACGTTCTTTTTTGTTGATAGTAGTTCATCAATCCATTTTTCAAAACGCACTTTTTCTTCTGTTGGAAAATTGTTTAAAAATTCTTCTAAAGTACATACAACTTGATGTTCAATATTCGATTTATTAAAATATCGTACTTTATTATTTTTAGCATCGATACAAATAATTCTTGTTGTATTTTCCGCTAATTCAAATTTCTTCTTTACATTTGTATTTTCATGATTATTAAGAACCATGCCTACTATTATTAAGGCAAAAACCGCCACTGCAAGTATTACTAGCAGTTGTGTTAATTGCGTATCACTAATAAGGTATATAAAATAAGAGGACATACGATTCACCTGCTAATATTATATACTTGTATATAAATTAAATAAAGTAAACTTTTTTAAACTTTTATTACTTTACGATTGAAAACATAATTTTTCTTAGGAACTCTTATCAAAAAATATACACCGTTAATATGATTTCTATATTTTATTTTCCCGTCAAGTTCATCCACTAATCTCTTAGTTTCAAATAAACCTAAACCATTCCCGCTTAATTCACCTAATTCTGATGTGGTATATTGATAATCAAAAATTTTACTACCATTTCTTACTTTTGAATTGGTGTTATACACATATATTCTTATTTCATTTTTGATTTTTATAATTGCTATATTTATTTTTAATTTCTTTCCTTTTTCACTATGCGCAAAAGCATTTTTTAATAATTCCATGAAAGGAATCTTCATATCTCTCCAAAATTCTAACGAAAAATGCTTAATATTTGAATAAAAATTTAATTTAAATTGCTTATGTAATATTTTTGAAAATCGATTGCACATTTCTAGCATTTGTAAAAATATCATCTTATAACATGTACAATTTATAGATTCAAACAAAGTGTTCAATATGCTCGGTTTTTCAATATTTACTTTACGACATTTGATATATTGGATATCTTCTATTCCTAAAGCACAAAACATTTGTCTCATTTCTGAAATTGATATTTGTGATAAAACATCAATCGATATTTTTCTACTATTAACACGTATATTAGTAAGGTATGTTAATTCATTTAAAATATGAATAACATTAGAAAATGCACTAATAGAAGAGAAATTGTAGACAATTTTATAACAACGTATATCTTTTGTTTTAAATTCAGAATATGATTCATTTTTCCGTTCTTTTATCACAGTGGTTAAAACATTTTTAAAATAGGAAAGTTCTTTTTCAATTATTCCTTTATTAAGAGAACATAATTTCATAAATTTTTCCATTATTTTTAAATGATTAAATCCTGATGTAAGTCCATAAATACCGCATAAACCTTTAAGAGTATGTGTTTTAATTTGTACTTCTTTAATCCAATTAGTATCTTTTTCTTTAACTGACAACATACCTAAAAGTTCATTTGCTAAGTTTTTCACATCATCGCAGTCGTCAATAGTATTCTCCATAAGCCCACCTTTTTCGTTACCCAAATAAAACGCAGGTTATTTTTATTATAATCAATATTGAGCAATATTCAATATCTTTTTCTTAAAAAAAATAAAAAAGTCCCATAAAATGGAACTTTTTTAATAGCGTTTTTTAATATTATTATATTGTTGATAAAATTGCTAATGCAATAACATAACAAATAAGCACGGTTAATACGAAGAATCCAAGGCCCACTAATACTTTTAAATAAGGCTTCTTAATCATTTTCATGACATATAAGCTAGTAAATGATAGTAAAGCACTAATAGCGCCACCTAATGCACCGCTTATAACAGGAAAAATTTTAATCGTAGCTGGAATGTTTCCCCAAACCATGATGAAAACAAATGGGACAATAGCCAAAACATATTCATACCATTTCGCTGCTTCTGTTACTTTGTAGGTCTTTCCATTAACTGTACACTTTAATCCAGTGAGGAAATTACCATCAATAAAAATATCTAAAATTTGCTCGCCTAAACGACAAGAAAATTGTTTTTTAGATACTTTTTGTAATTTAACCCCATTAAGAGATAAAGTCTTTGATCCCGTCCAAAAATTTTCTGTTACACTTAATTCGCCTACTCCGTCAATTTTAATTATACTATTCATAAATTGCCGCTCCTTTTCTAGTAAATATATTAACATATAATTAACTCAATAAAAAGTTTTATTTACAACAATGTTCAAATATTTATGCAATTTCCAAGTGTTTATATGTTTAATCATTGAAAAATCATTTTTTAAGTTTTAAATTTATGATATTATTACTAGTGTGGAGAAATACCCAAGTGGTTGAAGGGACTAGTTTCGAAAACTAGCAGTGGATGAAAGTCCAGCGGGGGTTCAAATCCCCCTTTCTCCGCCATAATAGTAGATTAGATCATAATGTTATTAGATTTTTTATATGAAAATGTGATTATATCTATATAAATTAAACATTGCTTCAACATGTGCGGAAAACGCACAAGTTCAAATTGAATGTTTTGATTGTGTTAAAATATCATAATGTGATTTATGCAATAGTTTTATGATAAACGTCTAAAAAAAGTGTACTTTTGTACAACTTTTTTATATTTTAACCCATGTTGATGGATTAAATGATGGCGCTGAACTTATTAACGTTCCTAAATAATTATCATATTTTTTAGATATTGCTTTACCCATTTCCGCTTCAATTGCCTCATATTCACCAGAAGAATTTTTTCTTAATACTGTACGACATATTGGTTCTACATATTCTCCATAAGGAACATTAGGATTATTTTCATTTGATCCTAAGTCTACTGTTGTAGTAAATAAATAATATGTATCTGATACACCATCTGGAAAATAAATCAAAAATGTCATATCTTTTGTTTCGTCATCAAATAATTTTGATAAATTGTCTTTTTCCCATCCATCACAACTTCCTAAAACATTTTTATTTCCCCAAATGGTTCCAGAACGGTTGCTAATTACTTGATTAATTCTAGAATCAGGATTATTTAACCCAACATCCGGGTTAGCGGTTGTTCCATTTAAAATATTATTAGTAAGTTGTTCATGTTTTTTTCCTTCAGGAGTATCAGGAAACAAATAATTAAATTCATTAATACTCGGGGTAATAATTTCATTTTGATTATCAGCGTCTTTTACTGCATAATTAAACGTTGCATAAACTCCACCACAAGTAAGTGTTAAAACAAGAAAAGAAAATAAAGCTGATATTTTGCTAGTTATTCTCATATTGCTTTACCTCTTTTGATGACGCTTTTTCAAAAGCATAGTCGAGAATATTTATAATTGTTTCGGAAGCGAATTCCAATTTATCATTTACTCGAATAACGTACCATTGCTCATCTATTTGTTTTGGGAACAATGTTTTTTTCATTCCTTCATATTTACTTTTTAAATTTTCATCGCCAATTACACGTAAAATTGCATCACCATTTTTTGCTCTATACACATAAGCAAAACACTTATTTTTATCTTTTAATGAAACATAATAAGTATCTGGGAACATTAATCTAGTTTTCGAAGTTCCTCTTGTTCTATTTACTATTAGCTTATTTTTGTGTGTATTTTCCATATAATCCGCTACAACATCTTTAGAAAAAGTACTTTTAAAGAATGAAAGTTTATTATTTAGTAAAGCTAATTTTATTTTTCTTTCTTCTATAGCTTTATCTAGTTTTTTATCTGCGATAGGTGAAATAACGCATGAAAATACAATCAATAATATACACAAATAGCCAACAGGCGATTGCATAAAATCAACAAAGCTTCCTACATATGGCACCCTATTGTTTTTATAAATGCCGAGCATTTGCGAATATTTTACTGGAAACTTATCTGGATATTGATTAGCATCTCCTTGAAGTAAAAAATATCTTTCATCATGTTTTTCGTCTGGCTCTTCAATAGCAACTATTCTATGAATTACGCAAATTCCATTTGTTTCATACATTACAACATCATATACTTTTAAATCATTTTCTTCCGGCAACTTGAAAAGAGTAATCAAGTCATATTTTTTAATTTGATTTGTTAAGTTATTTTTCGCTATATACTCGTTTTTCTCATATATCGTAGCCATTGAGCCACTTTTTACAACTTTAACAATTGGAGTATCCCCGACTTTATTAGAACTTACGATTCTTGTTCCAATTGATAACCAAAATACTAATAGCATTAAAGTACAGAAAAAAATTGATAATATTTTATTCACAATTGAACGAGCAGCATGAGTATGTTTCGCCTTTTTTACTTGCTGCTCTTGTTTTAATATTTCGCTATCGGCAAGTCCGCCTTTAATAACTTTTAATCGCATTTTAATAATGCTTGTTATTAATACAGCAAACATTGCAGTCAAAGCTATAAAAACTATGAGGCAAACTACAATAATATACTTATCGTATCCTGCCATTAATTTGTTCTCCTAATATTTATTTTGCTTCGCTAATTTCGATGGTAATTTTTGTATTTTTTAATTCAGTTTCATAAGCCTGATATTCAGCATATGTTGATAATTTTATTTGATTATTTGCGTCAAAATAATCAGTTAAACTTACTACATAGTCGCCATTAACTTTATTGCCTTCATTCAATAAAACTGAACTATTGCTATCTAAACCTGTAGTAACAAAAATATCTTTGTTATCATACTTGTTGCCAGTAAAAGATAATTTCATGCTTAATTTAATACCATTATCTCTTACATCAGCATCAGCACCTATTTCTGGTGTAAATGTTACTTTAAATGTTCCTGTTGTTTTCATGCCAGTAAAATAAGAACGAGTAGTGTTCTTTATAACACCTAAATCATCAATAGTTACCGCAAAATCTGAAGTAATTTTTATTGTACCTTTTTTACTTTCTAATACTGCACTTTCAATTGAAGGTGATAATGTATCGGATACCGAAGCAGCATCTCCTTGAGCATAATTAAATGTTGCATACACTCCACCAATAGTCATAATTGTTGCCATGGCAATAATTGCGCTTACCTTTTTCATTTTTTAATCCTCCTAATATAAATGAAATGAATAAAAAGTCGCTCCCATTTTGGCGAAACATAAAATGGAAAGTAAACTGTGCACCTAATGATATATTAGATGAACATAATTCAATAATTACAAGCGATTAAATCGGCATAAAATGGCTTAAAAATTATTTTTTTGCAAAAATAGATGTCATTTACTTGACAAATTGTTTTTTTACAATTATATTGATAAAGCAACTTGTTCATCTAATATATCATTATATGTACACTCTAAAACACAATCTTTTGTTGTTAACAAATTTCCAACCTTATCCATCATTTCTTTCTTGTGTTCTAATAAAGAATGGACGTACCTATTTAATGTAATCGCAGCATTTTTATGCCCCAATATTTCTGATAGAGTTTTAACGTCCATACCATATTCTATGGAACGTGTTGCAAAAGTATGGCGCAGAGAATGAAAGCCTTTGTGCTTAATACCAATGCGTTTTAAAAGCAAAGTAAAGCTTCGTTGATAAGATCTAATGGAAATATTTTCTTTATTATTAGAAATTACATATTTTGAACTTAATTCTTTTAATATCTCAAAAACTATTAATAATTGTTTAGGAAATGGAATCGTTCTTCGGGATGAAAATGTTTTAGGACTATTTATTATTCGTTGATATTCCCCTAGTTTGTTTTTGCCATCATGGCAAGTTTTTGTTACACTAATTAGTCTTTTTTCTAAATCTATATCATCCCAAGTTAAGGCAAGCAATTCTCCAATTCTTAATCCTGTATATAGACAAATAATAATTCCAAGCATTTTTTTCTTTTTCGAATGTAATACAAAATACTCAATGTTTTTTTGTTCTTCTAAAGAAAAGCAATTAACATTTCTTTCTTCAATATGTGGCCTACGAATATTTGATAAGTTATAAGCCTTTAATTCGTTAGATAAATAAGCTGTTTTTATTGAAGATTGCAAAATTGTAATAATAAGGTTAACTGTATTAATCGATAGTCCTCTATTAGTAATTTTATTTCCTTTGCTCATCAAATCATTGATATATTCTTGAACTTTCATTGGCGTTATTTCATTTAGTTCGCATTGTCCAAATCTATTTATAATATGAGTTTTAGAAATATTTTTATAATTCCAATATGTTTTATCTTTTGATGATGGTTTGATATAATTTTCAAGCCAAAAATCCATCCATTTTTTATAATTCATAATATTTAATTACTCCTAACTACCACATTTATTATGTGTATAGTTTTATTTTACAAATAAAAAACACTTTATTTTTGCTATTTTCACCATTAAGCGTCACAAAATAAAGTGCTATTTTATTAAAAATTAAAATTTATGAATAAGTTATAAAACGAATATTATATTAATTTATTTAAGACTTTTTTGTGTTTTTATCATTAAAATTATTGCAAATATTGCTACCAAAGACTCAGTAACAACCATGGTCCACCACATAGCATCACCACCAAAAACAATTGCTAATAATACTAATATAATACCGCTCAATACTATTCCTCGTCCTAAAGAAATTGCAATTGCTACTTTTTCTTTTAAAAGCGCTTGGAAATAGTAAGTAGAAAACACATTAAATGGTAATATCAAAAAAGAAATACTATATACCCGAATTATTTTAGGAGCAATTGCTAATACGCTATCGGTAGGTGACATAAATATTTTTATTAATACATTTGGGAAAATCATAGCAATTCCCATCCATATTAATCCAACAATTAAAGAAGTCACTATTGTATATTTTAACGTTAAAGAAACACGGTCATATTGTCTTGAGCCAAAATTAGTGGAAAGAATTGGTTGACCTGCTTGTCCAATTCCATATCCGCAACATTGTACAATCGTAGATATATTAACAATTACAGCATAAACCGCTAGGGCATCGCTATTTAGATATTTTAAAATCAAATTATTAAATATCATTGTTAAAAATCCCATTGCTATATCAACAATAAATGCCGAAAAACCATTTTTTGCTATTGAAAAAAATAAAGCAAATATGGTGTTTTTCCACTTAAATTTTAGAGTATTACTTTTGGTGAAAAAATGTACCAGCATAATTATTAATGATACAAATGAACCGATACCTGTAGCCAGTCCTGCTCCTAACATCCCCATTTTAAAAACAAATACAAATATAAAATCACCAGCAACATTGAAAATACCAGAAAAAACTATGGCTAATGTTGCTAATAAAGGTTTACCATCATTTCTTAAATATGCTGCAGTAATTTGTGAAAATATAAAAGATGGTGCCAAAAACTTAATTGGCAATAAATATTCTTTACAAAGTTTTAGCACTTCTTCATCTTTTGCACCGAAAATGTATAACAATTTATCTTCAAATAACCAAAAAACAATCAAAAATAAGATAGAAATAACAATGCCATAAAATATTGAAGCCGTAAAATAATCATTAGCTTTTTCAAACTCTTTTTTGCCTTTACTTACCGCAAAAAGAACTGATCCGCCTATACCTATTAATAAACCAAGACTATAAATTATATTCCATATTGGCGCAATAACCGCCATGGCTTGTGATCCGATTGGTCCATAATATTGACCCACCACCGCCATATCAACAAGGCCGTATATGCAAGATATCAATGAACTTCCAAATGCCGCCAATAAATATCTTAAATATATTTTTTTTACATTTCCCTTTAATACATCCATATCTATTCCTCCAAAAAAAAGCCGGATAATTAATAAGCGTTTCAGCTTACCATCTTATCCAGCTAATATTTCTAATGAATATTTCGCCCTCCGAATGAGCAACATAATTCTAATATATTATTTTTTCTTTTGCAAGCATTATTTGTTAGTAAAATTTATAACAAATCTATGTACTTATTTGACATAATTAATCCCAAAATAACATTTATTTTAAATATTAAAAATTTAGTATATAATATGATTATAGAATAAAAATTCTAAATACAATCGCATTATAATTAAGGAGGAAAAATTATGCCAAGATTTGTATTAAACGAAACTTCATATCATGGAGCAGGCGCAATTGATAATATTGTTCCTGAAGTATTAAGAAGAGGATTTAAAAAAGCATTTGTATGTTCTGACCCTGACTTATTAAAATTTGGAGTAACTCAAAAAGTCACTAAATTGCTCGACGATGCTAAATTAGAATATGAAATTTATTCTGATATTAAACCAAATCCAACAATTGAAAATGTTAAACATGGTGTTGAAGCATTCAAAGCTTCTAAAGCTGATTATATCATCGCTATTGGAGGCGGCTCATCAATGGATACCGCTAAAGCAATTGGTATCATCATTGAAAACCCAGAATTTGCTGATGTCCGTTCATTAGAAGGTGTTGCACCTACTAAAAAACCATGTACACCAATTATTGCTGTTCCGACTACTGCTGGTACTGCCGCAGAAGTTACAATCAACTATGTTATTACTGATGTAGAAAAGAATAGAAAATTCGTTTGTGTAGATACTCATGATATCCCAGTCATCGCTGTTGTTGATCCAAACATGATGTCAAGTATGCCAAAAGGCTTAACTGCTGCTACTGGTATGGATGCTTTAACTCACGCAATTGAAGGATACATTACTAAAGCCGCCTGGGAAATGTCTGACATGTTCCACCTTGAAGCAATCAGATTAATTTCTAAACACTTAAGAGGTGCTGTAGCAAATACACCTGAAGGCCGTGAAGGTATGGCTCTTGGTCAATATATTGCTGGTATGGGATTTAGTAACGTCGGTTTAGGTATTGTTCACTCAATGGCTCACCCATTAGGCGCTGTTTATAACACTCCACATGGTGTCGCTAACGCTATTATTCTTCCAACAGTTATGGAATATAACGCTCCAGCAACTGGCGAAAAATATCGTGAAATTGCTCGTGCTATGGGTGTTAAAGGCGTTG
>CAKPJO010000050.1 GCA_934162685.1 uncultured Bacilli bacterium
GTGTTGGTTTAAATATTGCATTAAAAGTAATATTTTCGCCATTAGTAATACCAGCATTTATACCACCAGAATTATTTGAAGTTACAATAATTTTTTCATTTTCTTTTTTAAACTGATCATTAACTTCACTTCCTAAATAGTTAGCAAACTTAAATCCTAAGCCAAATTCTATACCTTTAATTCCTGGTAAAGATAATACTGCTCTAGCAATTTTACTTTCTAAAGAATCAAATAAATTGCCTCCTAATCCTTTTTCTATGCCTTCTATTTTAACTTGAACGATTCCCCCAACGGAATCGCCAGTTGTAGAAGCTTTTAATAATAGTTCTTCATTAATTTCTTCGTTTGCATATAAATAAACATTTTTAGTTTTTAAAAATTCTATCACGATGCTTCCTAAAGCCACTAACGGAGCAGTTAATCTTCCAGAAGATATTCCTCCACCTCTTAAGTCAGCGTAAACGCCATTTTTTAAATATGTTTCATAATCACCATGCGATGGTCGAGCTAATAACTCACTTTCATCTTTAACGTCTCCGTTTTTAATAATAATTGTAATGGGATTACCATTAGAGTAGTTATTATTAACGCCACTGATAAATTCATATTCATCGTTTTCAATGCGATTTGTTTCATAATTTTTATTTGGTCTTCTTTCGTTAAGATAACGATCAATAACATTTTTATCAATCCGTACCCCACTAGGAAGTCCTGTTAGTGTGGCGCCCACATATTTACCATGCGATTCCCCAAATAAACTAATATCAAGCATTTTATTATTTAAGTTCAAAGTTACCACACCTTTCTATAATATTTTTAATTTCTAAATCATCAACATAACGGATATCATATTTTTTGATGTCTTCTAAATATACTATAACAACTTTATTATTTTCATTTTTCTTATCATTAATGATTAATCTTTTTATATCATCATAAGTATACTTATCATCATAATGGATGTCCCATTTTTTTATAAATCTATCAATAATCGGCTTTATTTTTTCATTACTTTCATATTTCATTCCTAATAAAATAGCTTCTCCATGTAATAAAGGATTTTTTTTATTTAAAGAAATCATTTCAAAAGCATGACCAAACGTATGTCCAAAATTTAATACATGACGCACATTAAAATCTTTAAAATCTTGTTTAACAATTTGATCTTTAGCCACTATACACTTATAAATAATGCTTTCAAAGTTTTCTTTATCAATTGCTTCAATTATAGTTTCATCTAAAGTTAATCCCATTTTTAAAGCTTCACATAATCCGTTATTAATATTACGTCGATCTAGTGTATGTAAGGTAGTAATATCAATTATTACTTTATCCGGAAACTTAATAGCGCCTATTCCGTTTTTAACACTTAAATAATCGATACCAACTTTTCCGCCAATTGATGCATCCACCATCGAAAGAAGAGTGGTTGGTATATTAATCCACGATATTCCTCTTTTATAAATTGAAGATACAAATCCCACTAAATCGGAAGTAACTCCTCCGCCAATAGAGATAATTAAGTCATCCCGATTTACATTGTTTTTAAATAAGAATTCTAATATGTTATTTACCGTCGTAACATTTTTTATTGATTCATCCACTGATAACTTATATGTAATAGCGTTATCAAGCAAGTAAGAATATAAAGAACAATCCACTTTATCATCAATGATTACGATATTTTTCTTATGTAGAGTGATATATTTATTTAATTCTTTATGAGCGGCATTATCGATTATAACAGGGTAATATCCATCTATTGCGTGCGCTAGCAATTCCATAATGTCTCACTCCCTTAAAATAATTTATTATTTTAATTATAAATTAATAAAGCGCAATCTTCAATAATTACAATTTTCTAACAACAAATATTTATGATATACTAAATATATCGAGGTAAATAATATGAAAGAAAATTTAAATGACTATCGTGCATCAATTGATAAAATAGATGAAGAAATACAAGAATTATTTATAAAAAGAATGGAAATTGCTAGTAAAATTGCTGAATATAAACATACTAATAATATTTCAATTACTAACAACAACCGTGAAGAAGAAATTTTTAATAAAATCATCAATAATAAAAATAAAATTATTAGTAATTATTATTTAGACGTCCAAAAATGCATCATAAAAAAGAGTAAAGAATATCAAAAATCATTAATCGATACTCTTAAAAAGTAAACCTGTATATTCATTAGGCAAGTTAATTAATGACTTGCCTTTTATAATGTCATTTATAAAGTGAATGTCTTTAAACACTCTTAAGTCATATATTTCTTGATTATTTGTCTTGTTATAAACATTAATCGAGCGATAATTAATTAATTCAAAATGGCAACTGCATAATCTAATTCTACGTATCTTAAATTGCTTATTGAATTCATCTTTATAAGTTAAATTGTTAGAATAATGACAATTAGAACAATTACCACCATATAAATGAATAAATGGACAATGAGTAAAGTTCATTAAAGTATTATAACCTAGTGCATATATAAATGTATCTTCATGTAATTTTGCAAAATTAACATTAGTTTCTAAAGATAAAATAATATTACTAACTCCTAAATTTTGCATTGATTTAATAGCAAAATTGTTATTAATATTTAGTCCTAATCCTGCAATAACTTTATGAGTTAAAGCATAACTTAAAGCATAAATATTATTAGCAATTAAGTAGATGTTATTGTCTAATTTTAAAATAAAATCATTTAGAAAATTATAGTCAATTTTTGGAACAATAATTGGAAGATTAATTCCAAAACTTGCATTAACAAAATATTCTTTTACTTTAGTTAAAAGTGTATTAATGTTTTTAAAGTCTGATGGTGAAATAATTACTAAACCATCATAAATAGGATCAATTGCTAAATAATTAACATTTTCATCAACAATTAATGCATTTTTAATTGGTAAGAATGGCTTGATATAATTTTCTTCATTATTTGTTAACTTTTTTGCTAACAGTGTCTTTTCATAATTATTGACGATTGCTTCTTCGAGTTTTTCTAACGCTCTTCTTCTTACATCATTTAAAATGCTTTTTGCAATAAAAACATCGTCATTTTCAATATCAAAGTCAATAATATCAAATGGTGAATCTTTTGTTTTATTAATTTGTTTAATAATATCTTCTTTAGTAATTGGTTGATTATTAGCTTTTTCTAAAATTGAATCAGAAAAAGTACGAACTTTTAATCCTTTATATTCTAAAATTAAACATAATGGTTTATTTATTTTACACTTGGTAATTGCATTGATTTTTAATCTTTTTTTATTTTCTAATAGTGCTTCTTCACTTCTAGCATCTAATGTTAAATAAACATCGAGTTTAGAATAATTAGGTTTATTTTTAGTAAATACTTTATAAATATTATGTGGTTTTTTAATAACATTTCCTACGCCTAAGCTCATTACTTCATTATCACCATTTAAAAACTTTAATCCGTCACCTTGATTAATTTCATGACTAGATTCTATTTCTAATTCATATAAATCATTTTTAAAAGGACGAAATGATTTTAATGTACCAATTCTAACCCCAATATGATTTTGATTTTTGGAATTTATAATTCCATCTTTATTATTCATTAAATAAGCATGGTAGTTAAAATCGCCTCGCGAAAACGCTACTTTAAGTTTAGTTAAATCATCATTAGAGGCACTAGAAAAATTATTATCGATAATTTTGCGGTAAGCATTAGTAACTGTTGCTACGTATCCTACGTGTCTTAATCTTCCTTCTATTTTAAAAGAACAAACACCGGCATCCACTAATTCACGCAAATTATTAATTAAACATAAATCTCTAGTAGATAAATGATATTCTTTACTTATATCCTTATTATTATCGATTGCTAAGTATTTTTTACGACAATATTGCTGACATTTTCCGCGATTTCCACTTAACCCTGAAATCATAGAAGACATATAGCAATTACCAGAAAAACTAACACATAGTGCTCCCTGAACAAAATATTCAATCTCTAAATCAGTATTATTTCTAATATCTTTTATATCTTCTAATGTTGCTTCTCTTGATAATATAACACGTGTAAATCCTAATTTTTTAGCCATTAATGCGCCTGCTAAATTATGAATACCAAGTTGTGTAGAAGCGTGCATTACAACATTTTTATATTGGGTATGTAATAAATAGGCAACGCCAAAATCTTGGATAATAAAAGCATCAACTTTTGCTTCAATACAAGCGTCTATTACTTTTATAAATTCATTAAGTTCGTTATTTTTTATAATTGTATTAACAGTCACATAAACTTTAACATTAAACAAATGCGCATAATGTGTAATTTGTCTAATATTATTAGTCGTAAAATTAGCAGCTTTAATTCTTGCATTAAAGTCGTTTAATCCTAAATAAATAGCATCTGCGCCATTATTAATAGCAGCATAAAAAGCTTCTTCATTACCTGCCGGAGCAAGTAGTTCTACTTTATTCATTAAATTATCCCTCAACTTTTTTGTTCTTTTTCATCATAAAAAAGAAATAATAGCAAATTGCACTTATAATCATAGTAATCATCATCGCGAATGTTGTATCTGTAATAAAATGTGCACCCATGAGATGACGAGAAAATCCTACTAAGAAAGTCCAAACCGCAGCGATAATAAGTAAAATAGTTTCTTTTCCTTTTAATTTATCACTAAATTGTGGTAAAAGAACAATTAGGAAGGCACATGCCGCTGAGCCAGTATGACCGGATGGACATGACTTAAAATTATCACTTGATACATTAGGGAATAAATCTTTTACGCCCGAATGAATTTCCCACCAATTACGATAGTATTGCATATAATCATTACTAGAAATTAAGAAACGATATCTTGGGCGTCCCCAAACTTTCTTAAGTATTGTAATCGCGGCAAGTTCAAGAAATATAACAACAGCCATAAATACTAATACTTTGAAAATGTTTTTGTTTTCTGTTTTACTTGTTAAATCATATCCAAGTATTGCTAATCCCACATCTAATAATAAAGCAATTGGAAGAGAAACATACCACATATCTGGAATATTAAGTGCATTAGTGGATTTAATTGCACGCATTGATAAGAACACTCCTACTACTAATAAGACAACGCTTGCAAAAATTAATAAAATTTTATATTTTTTATCATTTATTTTCTTTTGATAACTATATAAGCCTCCAGCAATAAAGCTCATTCCACCATAAGCTGGCGTTTCACCTAATGCCGCAAGCATAACACCAAATATATTTTTATTATAGATAACTTTCGCATATTCTAAATCATAAAATAAACCTACAACAAAAAACGCTAACGCTAAAAGAAAAATACCACCATAAATTAAATAATGTTTTTTTGACATAAGACTCATACTAATAATGTCCTTTCCATATAGGCAAAATATTTGCTAAAAGCATTTTACCATAAATTGACTTTAACTAAAACAAAACAATTATTAATTGCAATAATTTATCGCGATTATACGAATGTCATTTATTAACAAAGTTAAAAAAACAAGCGTATTTTGTGCTATTTTTTGTAATTTTAGACACAAATTCAAAAAAAAGCATCAAATTTAGTAAAAGAAAGCACTTTTCATACCTTACTTAATTGACATTTAAGTTTTTTTGTTACATTATTAGCACATGGATCTTATATATTTTAATATGTAATGTCATTTTGTGGAGGATTAATATGAAATACACAAAAGAACAGTTGTTGCAATTGGCGGTGGATGAAAATGTTAGTTACATTCGTCTCCAATTTTCCGATATGCTCGGCGTAATAAAATGTGTTGAGATTCCTGTTAGTAAACTGAAAGAAGCTTTAGAAAATAAAATTATGTTCGATGGTTCTTCTATTGAAGGATTTGTACGTATTAAAGAAGCTGATATGTATTTACACCCTGATTATGATACTTGGCTAGTTTTAACATTTGAAGATAATAAATTTGGAAAAGTGGCTCGTTTAATTTGTGATGTTTATACACCAAATAATGAACCATTTATTGGTGACCCCCGCTACATATTAAAAAGACAACTTGCTTTAATGCATAAAGAACATATTGCAGATTTTAAAGTTGGCTTTGAGCCAGAATTTTATTTGTTTAAAAATGATGAAAACGGCAAATGCAACTTAGAAGTCGCTGACCATGGTAGTTATTTTGATATGTCACCAATTGATGGGGCTAATGAATGTCGAAGAGATATTGCTATAGAATTAGAAAAACTTGGATTTCAAATTGAATTATCACATCATGAAGTTGGTCCAGGACAACAAGAAATTAATTTTAAATACGCTAGCGCATTAGAGGCTTGTGATAAACTTCAGACATTTAAGCAAGTAGTTAAAACTATTGCTAGGAAACATAATCTTACTGCTTCTTTTATGCCTAAACCCATTTATGGACTAGCAGGAAATGGTATGCATACAAATTGTTCTCTTTGGAATAATAATGGTGAGAATTTATTTTATGACTATAACGAACAAGATAAATTATCTACAATTGCTAAACAATGGATGAGCGGTATCTTAAAACACGCTCGCGCATTAAGCGCTATATGTAATCCAATAGTCAATTCCTATAAAAGATTAGTCCTAGGATATGAAGCACCCGTATTTGCTTGCTGGAGTGACGCCAATCGTTCAGCAATGATCAGAATTCCCGCTACAAGGAACGAATCAACACGCACAGAAATTCGAAATGTCGACCCCTACGCTAATCCTTATCTTGCTCTTAGTTCTATCTTAGCCGCAGGTTTAGAGGGCATAAAGTCTAATATCAAAATCGTTCCACCTGTTTACGACAATATATTTGAGTTAACTCGTGAAGAAAGAGAAGCTAAAGGAATTAAAAACTTGCCAGAGAATTTAAAAGATGCTATTAAAGAATTAAAAAACGATCAACTTCTTTATAACGTTTTAGGTAATCATACTTTTAATAAATATATTTTAGCAAAGCAATTAGAATGGGATGAATATCGAAAATTGATATCACCATGGGAAATAAAAAAATATTTATAGTTGGAGGATATAAAAATGTGTGGAATTGTTGGAACAGTTAGCTCAAATAACTTACGTTCATTTTTAATTAATGGACTAAAATCTTTAGAATATCGCGGATATGATTCTGCGGGTATTGCCACTATTAGTGATAATAAATTCGAACTCTTTCGTAGTGTAGGTCGTGTAGAATTATTAACCAAAAAACTTCCTACAAATTTAAAAGGCACTATCGGGATTGGACACACAAGATGGGCAACGCATGGTGAGCCTTTAGAAAAAAATTGTCATCCATTAACTAGTTTTCATGATTTATTTACTATTGTGCATAATGGGGTAATTGAAAACTTTCAAGAACTGAAAAGCGAACTTATAAATAATGGATATGAATTTTCAAGTGATACAGATACCGAAGTAATTGTGAATATCTTAGATCAAGAATATTTAAAAACTAATAACATATTGGATGCAATTAGTAATTCATTAAAACGAATTGAAGGATCTTTAGCTATCGCTATTTTATTTAAAAATGATTCTAGTCGTTTATATTTTGCTAAAAGAAAATCACCATTATTAATTGGTATCGGAAAAGATACTAACTATTTAGCAAGTGATGCTTTACCAATGATTAACTACGCTAATAAGTTTGTTGATTTAACTAATGATGAATATGGTTACATTTCTAAAAGTGAAGTTCATGTTTATAAAAATAACATCGAACAAAAATTAAAATATACCGAGCGTAATGCCGAATTATTGAATGCGGATTTAAATGGTTATCCACATTACATGCTAAAAGAAATTGAAGAAATACCAAGTTGCATTATGCGTTTAATTGATAACTATTTTCAAAATAATCAATATAAATTTAATAGTGAAATGTTAGAGGCATTACTAAATGCGGACACTATTTCTTTTATTGCTTGTGGCACTTCTTATCATGCATGCTTACTTGGAAAACATTACATGGAAAAAATCGGCAAACACTCCGAAGCTTACATTGCTTCAGAATGGGCTTATTTTCCACATTTTAACAATCGTGAAAAAGAGATATTCATATTAGTATCCCAGTCTGGAGAAACTGCTGATGTGATTACTTGTTTACAAACTATTAATAAAAATAATTATAAATCTATTACTATTACTAACACGAAAGGTTCGACTTTAGAACGAGACGCTACATGGTCATGCTTGTTATATGCGGGAGTGGAAATTGCCGTTGCTTCTACCAAAGCATATGCATCACAAGTTGCATTATTATATTTATTATCTTCAGCAATTGTTCATAACACTTCTTCTATTAAGATTTTAAAAGATAATAATGTAGCACTCGATAATATTATTAGTATAAAAGAAGAAATCAAAGAAATTGCCTACGAAATTAAAGATGTTAATAATGCTTTCTTTTTAGGACGTGGCACAGATTATTATGTTGCCTTAGAAGCTTCCTTAAAATTAAAAGAAATTACCTATATTCATTCAGAGGCTTTTCCCGGCGGAGAATTAAAACATGGTCCGCTTGCTTTAGTAGAAAAAAATACACCAATATTTGGATTTATTACTTTACCAGAAATATCCGCAGCTATGCGTGGGAATTTTTCAGAAGTAAAAGCAAGAAATGCTAAAGTTTATTCCTTTGTCACTAAAAATTTAGCATCAAAAGATGATACAATTATTATAGATAATTTAAACCGTGACATAAGCGCTCTTGCTATTGTGATGGTTGCTCAATATCTTGCCTATTATACCGCTTTAGCGCGTAACAACGATATTGATAAGCCAAGAAACTTAGCAAAGTCGGTCACCGTTGAATAGGAGGAAATATTATGCATTACTTTGGAACTGATGGAATACGTGGAGAAGCCTATGTTACTTTAACAGATGGATTTGCGCGTATTGTAGGAAAAAGTTTACAATTAATTGATTCAAAAAAAGTTATAATCGGTTATGATACTCGCGAATCTAATCACATGCTTGCCGATAATATTGCGCTTGGTGCAAAAAGTGTAGGTAAAGAAGTTATAGATATTGGGGTCATACCTACACCGGGATTATGTTATATTTCTAATTTAGAAAAATGCATTGGTGTCATGATAACTGCTTCTCATAATCCTTATCAAGATAATGGTATTAAAATATTTTTTAATGGTAAAAAGATACCTGATGAAATAGAAGAAAAAATCGAATCATTCATTGATGAAAACGATGATATATTAAATAATCTAAGCGAAGGTTTTATTATTAAAGATGAATTAAAAAAGGAATCATATGTTGCATTGTTAGATAGTTTATTAAAAGATAACAATTTAAAAGTGGGATTTGATTTGGCTAATGGCGCGACCTCTTATGTTGCAAAACTATTTACTAAACACTTACGTATAGCAATGTTTACTGCTGATGAACCAAATGGTAAAAACATTAATGCTGGTGTTGGATCAACACATATTGAATATATTTCTAAATTTGTTAAAGAGCATAATCTTGATGTTGGTTTTGCCTTTGATGGAGATGGTGACCGCGTCCTTGCTGTAGATAAAGAAGGCGTTTTACATACTGGTGATGAATTAATCTATATTATCGCTAAAAATTTAAAAGAAAAAGGTTATTTATCTAATAATACTGTAGTTTTAACAATTATGTCTAATCTTGGGATTATTAATTCACTTAAAAAACTAGATATAAATGTAAGTACCACTACTGTTGGTGACCGTAATGTATTAAAAGAAATGCTTGATCATAATTACGTTATTGGTGGGGAAAACTCAGGACATATTATTAATTTAAGACATCTATCTACAGGGGATGGAATGTTATCCGCTATTCAAATCCTAAATATTATGCAAGAAACACATAAATCACTTAATGAATTAATAAATGGTTTAGAAATTTGGCCTGATAAACTTTTAAATTTAAAAGTCAAAGATAAAAACATTGCTAAAGATCAAAGAATTGTTAATAAAGTCCAAGAGTATAAAGAAAAATATCCAAATATTCAATTAGTAATTAGAGCAAGTGGCACAGAAAATCTTTTAAGAATTAATTGCTGTGCTCAAGATAAAGAATTTGTTGATAAAACAGTTAATTATTTTGCTAACTTAGTAAAAACACTTGAACAAGAATAGGAGTTAATATGAAAAATTTTGCAATCGTTTTAGCCGCTGGTGAAGGAAGTAGAATGAAAGTTCATCTTCCTAAGTGCGCACATTTAATACTTCGTAAGCCAATGGCTCAATATGTCGTTGATGCTATAAATAATGATCAAATTAAAGAAACTTTGCTTGTAATTGATAATCAAAGCAAAAATATATTTGAGGAAATATTTTCTAATCATGTCAAATATGTAATTCAAGAAAATCATCTTGGTAG
>CAKPJO010000051.1 GCA_934162685.1 uncultured Bacilli bacterium
GATTTAGTTAAAGGCAAAACTATTGAAGAAGCAGAAAAAATAATTGATAACTACAAGAAGATGATTTCTGAAGATAAGTTTGATGAAGAACTTTTAGATGAAGCAATAGTGTTTATGAACACTAGCAAACAAGCTAGTCGTATTAAATGTGCGACAATTGGCTGGAATGGTTTAAATGAATTATTAGAAGAAAGTAAAGGTGAGAAACATGAATAAAAATGAATTACCTACTGATGATTATAAGTATGGATTTAAAAATGAAGATGTTTCTATTGCTAATACTGGCAAAGGTTTAAATGAAGATGTTATTAGAGAAATCTCTAAATTAAAAAACGAGCCAGAATGGATGTTAGAATTCCGTTTAAAAGCATACAAATTATTTAAGCAATTACCACTTCCTTCTTTTGGACCAGACTTATCAAATTTAGACTTTGATTCTTTTACATACTTTATTCGTCCTTCTGAAAAAGTAGAAAATAGTTGGGAAAAAGTACCTGAAAAAATCAAAGAAACTTTTGATAAATTAGGAATTCCTGAAGCTGAACAAAAATATTTAGCTGGTGTTTCGACCCAATATGAATCTGAAGTTGTTTATCACAATATGCTTAAAGAAGTTCAAGATAAAGGTGTTATTTTTCTTGATACTGACTCAGCTTTAAAAGCTTGCCCAGAATTATTTAAAAAATATTTTAATAGTGTTGTTCCAGTGGGAGATAATAAATTCTCTGCACTTAATGGAGCGGTGTGGTCAGGAGGATCATTTATATATGTTCCTAAAGGCGTACATCTAGAAAAACCACTTCAATCATATTTTAGAATTAATAATGAAAAATCCGGACAATTTGAACGTACTTTGATTATTGTTGATGAAGGCGCTGATGTGCATTATGTTGAAGGATGTACCGCTCCAACATATTCAAAAGAATCTTTACATGCTGCAGTGGTAGAAATTATTATTTTAAAAGGCGGAAAATGCCGTTATTCAACAGTGCAAAACTGGTCTAATAATATTGTCAATTTAGTTACAAAACGCGCTCTAGTTATGGAAAATGCTCAAATGGAATGGATTGATGGTAATATTGGTAGCCAAGTGAATATGAAGTATCCTGCTTGTATTTTAGCGGGAAGAGGAGCAAAAGGCACATGCATTTCAGTTGCAGTTGCTTCTCATAATCAATATCAAGATGCTGGCGCAAGAATGATTCATTTAGCACCAGATACAGTATCCACTATTATTTCAAAATCAATTGTTAGAAATGGCGGGGTTGCCAATTATCGTGGCACTGTTCGTCATACTAGAAATGCTATAAATTGTCGAAGCCACGTCGAATGTGACACATTAATACTTGATAATATTTCACGAAGTGATACAATTCCTACGAATGAAGTCATGAATGACGAATCATTTATTGAACATGAAGCTACAGTTTCTAAGATTAGTGAAGATCAATTATTCTATTTAATGTCACGTGGAATATCAGAAAAAGATGCCACTCAAATGATTATTATGGGATTTATTGAACCTTTCTCAAGAGAACTTCCTATGGAATATGCTGTAGAACTTAATCAATTAATTAAAATGGATATGGAAGGAAGCGTAGGATAGTGAAGTACGATTATGACATCATTGTTGTTGGCGGTGGTCACGCTGGCATGGAAGCAAGTTTAGCTAGTGCTCATATGGGCGCTAGTACTTTGCTATTGACTTTAAATATTAAAATGATGTCGAATATGCCATGTAATCCATCGATTGGTGGTTCGGCAAAAGGTATTGTAGTACGTGAGATAGATGCTTTAGGCGGAATGATGTCTAAAGGTGCTGACCATGAATATTTACAAATGAAAATGCTTAATACTGGTAAAGGTCCAGGTGTTCAATGTTTAAGAGCACAAGAAGATAAAAAATCTTATCCACGCTATATGCAAAATATTGCTTTAAATACAAAGGATTTAACAGTTAGAGAAGGAATGGTAACTGCCTTACTTCATGACGATGAGAAAGTATTTGGAGTAATTGTTAATAATGAAGAAAAAATATATGCAAAAGCTGTTATTTTAACAACAGGAACATATATGGAATCATGTATTTTAAGAGGCCATCATAAAGAAAGTGCTGGCCCAGATGGGGAAAAACCTTCTTTGGGTTTATCTCCATATTTATCCTCAATGGGTATTAAATTATTAAGACTTAAAACTGGTACTCCTCCACGTATTCAAAAGGATTCTATTGATTATTCGGTTATGGAACCACAATATGGTACGGAAGGTAATTTAGGATTTTCTTATGAAACAAAAGTATTTAAACCATTAAAAGATCAAGCTTTATGTTGGTTAATATATACAACGCCAGAGACACATCAGATTATTCGTGATAATTTAAAAGAATCAGCAATGTATAGCGGACTTGTTCGTGGTATTGGACCAAGATATTGCCCAAGTATTGAAGATAAAATTGTACGTTTTGCCGATAAGTCACGTCACCAATTATTCTTAGAGCCTGAATCTCTAGAAATGGACTCAATTTATTTACAAGGTTTTTCTACATCAATGCCAATTGATGTACAAGAAAAAATGATTCGTTCATTACCTGGATTAAAAGATTGTAAGATTTTAAAATATGCTTACGCTATTGAATATGATGCAATTGAGCCACTTCAATTCGATGCGACTTTGCAAGTAAAAAGATGGCCAGGTCTATATTGTGGTGGACAAATTGTTGGAACATCAGGTTATGAGGAAGCAGCAGGTCTTGGTTTAATGGCGGGTATTAACGCTACATTAAAAATTCAAGGCAAATCTCCACTAATTTTAAGAAGAGATGAAGCTTATATTGGTGTAATGATTGATGATTTAGTAACTAAAGGCACTAATGAACCATATCGTTTACTTTCTTCTCGTGCAGAATATCGCTTATTAATGCGTCATGATAATGCTGATTTGCGCTTAACTAAATATGGTTATCAAGTAGGTTTAATAAGTGAAGAAAGATATCAAGAATTTTTACATAAATCCGAAGAAATTAATAAAGCAGTTAATTATTTATCTACGCATTATATTGGTATAAAAAGTCCACTTCAATCTTATTTAAAAGAACTAGGATTTGATGATTTGTTAGGCGGTATATCTTTAATTGATGTGTTACGTAGACCAGGAGTAGAATTTAATAAAATGCGCGAATATATTCCGGAATTAAATCAATTTGATTTATCAGAAATTGGCGTTTCACAATTAGAAATAATGGTAAAATATGAAGGATATATCGAAAAGCAAAAAAAAGAAGCGCAAAAACTAGCTAAATTAGAAGAAATGAAATTGCCTACGGATATTGATTATTTACATATGGATGGTTTAGCATTAGAAGCGCGTCAAAAACTAGACAAAGTTAAACCAATATCTATTGGTCAAGCAAGCCGTATTAGTGGAGTTAATCCTGCCGATATATCCATGCTTATTTTGCATTTAAAAAAGGAACATAAGTAATATGGATTTTGTGACATTTAAAGCAAAATTGCTAGAAAATAATATTATTTTAAGTGATGAACAAATTGAAAGTTACAAAACTTATTCTAAACTATTACAAGAATGGAATAAAGTAATGGATTTAACCGCGATTGATGAAGAAGAACAAATTATAGAAAAACATTTTTATGATTCTTTAATATCCGCTAAATACTTTAAATATGAAAACCAAACATTACTAGATATTGGTAGTGGAGCGGGATTTCCAGGCTTAGTTTTAGCAATTGCATTTCCTAACTTAAACATTACATTATTAGAGCCTACTTTAAAAAGATGTAATTTTTTAAATGCGGTTATAAACAAACTAGGATTAAAAAATGTTAATGTTATTAATGATAGAGCGGAAAATTTTATAAGTGCAAAGCGTGAAGCATATGATTTAGTTACATCGCGCGCTGTATCACGTTTAAATATGCTATTAGAGTTATCTATTCCATTTTTACGTGTTAATGGTTATATGATTGCTTTAAAAGGAAAAAATGCTGAGTTAGAACTAAATGAGGCTAAAAATGCATTAGATTTATTAAACACGAAATTATTAAATAAGTTTGACTTGAAATTACCAAGTGAAGAAGAAAATCGTAGTATTTTAATTTTACAAAAAAAATCAATTACAAATACTAAGTATCCAAGAAATTATGGTACAATAAAAAAGAAACCATTGTAGTTGCTATACTTAGCTACATTGTTATCAGGAGACTAATTATGACGAAAATTATTGCTATTGCAAATCAAAAAGGTGGAGTTGGTAAGACAACTACTGCAATATCTTTATCAGCGGCGCTTGCTTCATTTAATCGCCGTGTTTTATTGTTAGATATGGATCCACAAGGCAATTCGTCACGTGGTTTTAGTATTGATATTACTTTAATTAATAAAAGCATGTATGATGTATTAGTTAAAGACGTTGATATTAATAAAGTTATTCGCAAAACTATAACAAAAAATGTTGATATTTTACCAGCTAATTTAAAATTAGCTTCTACAGATGCAGAAGTGACAAATAAAGTGGCAAATCCTTTGTTTTTACTTAAAAATGCTATTTCTAAAATACATAAAACATACGATTATATCATTATCGATTGCCCGCCTTCATTAGGTTTACTAAACATTAATTCTCTTGTTGCGGCGGATAGTGTTATTATTCCTGTTCAATGCGAATACTTTGCCATGGAAGCAGTAGCCCAAATACTTTCTTCTATTTCTCAAATTCAAGCATCATATAATCAAAACTTATCTATAGAAGGATTTTTAATGACAATGTATGATCCAAGAGCTAGACTGTGCGTTGAAGTATCAACACAAGTACGTGGATTATTTAAAGAAAATACTTTTTTAACGCAAATTCCACGTAATATTTCATTACCGGAAAGTTCTGCTCGTGGATTACCTATAACTATGTACCGTCCTACTTCAGCTGGTAGTGTGGCATATTTAAATTTAGCTAAGGAAATTTTAGAACATGAGCAACAATGATAATCAAATCTTAAAAAGTAATTTATCAACATTATTAAAGCGATTTGCTAATACAAGTGTTATCGATAAATTTGCTGATACCTTGCAAAGCAATAATGTTTTTACTATTGAAGTAGAAAAAATTTCTAATAATAGATATTTAAAAAATGTTGAAGTTGATGAAAAAGCGATAACTAGTGTAATTAAAGATATAAAATACCATGGTATTATTAACCCTATTTTAGTTCGCACAGTAGCGGAAAGTAAATATGAACTTATTACAGGTAGAACAAGATTAATATGTGCTAAAAGATTAAAATTAAAAAACGTTCCATGTATGATACAAAATTTTTCGGATGAAGATATGTTATTATACATGCTTTTTTCTTATAAAATGGATAAAACTAAATCAGTTGTGGAGATGGCTAATATTTGTAATGTTCTTTGTAAAAAATTTCATTATACTCAAGCCACAATCGCAGATTTATTAGATATTTCACGTGCTCAAGTAACTAATTTAATACGTATCTTAAACTTGCCAAAAAAACTTCAAAGAGATGTTGGCAAAGGTAGATTAACATATGGTCACGCTCGTGCAATTGCGGTTCTTAATGAAGAACAAATGCTAGAAGTTGCTAGTATGATTTATGAGAAAAAATTATCTGTACGTGATACAGAATATTTAGTAAATGAAATGCGTAGTCATCATAAATATGAAGATATTTTAACTAATTTTAAAAAAAGAAATAATCTAGAAGCTAAAATTAATGGTAAACAATTAATACTAAGTTTTAAATCTAAAAAAGATTTAACAAGATTTATCATCAAAAAATAAATAAATTTATATGCAAATATGCAAATGTTTCACCAAATATTATTTAGTAGTAAATTTTATTGTGGCTTCTTCGCCATTAATTGACATTATTTCGGCAAATATTTTCATTTTAGTATTATCATTAAAGTAAGCATCAGTTTGATAAGAATATTCATGCTCAGTATAGTAGGTTTTAGTAGATGATCCAGCATGCCATAAAGTAGAATTATACTCTAAATGCCCATTTCCAATTGTGTTATTATGACCTTCGTCTAATAAATGTAAATAGTAATATTTAAGTGCTTCGGCTTCAGGTAAGTTACTCCATGTGATAGGTGAATTACTAGCACCTATTGCGGTGCCTTGACTTAAAAATTTTGTATATCCATCATTAGTGGTAGTAATATTTCCATACCAATCAATAGTTTTTTTAGGGTTTTTTACTAATCTAGCATCCACATGATATAGTCTTATACCAGAATCAGAATACATTTTATCTCGACCAGTATAACTATATTGAGCGTCTTGGGCGTTTAAATTTGTTGGAGTGTAATATTCCATAATTAAATATTCGTCAAAAAGACTATTTATATTCGAACCGGGATTTTTAAAAAGAATTGCATCTGGATATTTGCTCGATGTACGTATTTTAATTGTACAACTACCTTCAACAATATAAGGCTTTATCCAACCTAACGCTAATTTAGAGTAGATATTATGATCGCCAACATTATAGGATTGCATATCTAATTCTCCAGCGGCATTCCAACTATAATCATAGTTATAATAATCTTCTAATCCTAATAAATGTCCGGTTTCATGAATATATGTATGAGCGTCTAATCCATCAGGATAATAACTATATTTTGTATCATTCATAAAATCATAACTTACCCACATGTGAGTATTGATATTTGGTTTATTTTTATTGGCTTTGAAATTAGTATTATAATCAACCCAAGCCCAATAGGCGTCTTGATTGTATTTGTGTGAATAACAAAAGACAATACTATCAACAAAGCCATCATTGTCTTGATCGAATTTTTGTAAGTATTCACTATCAATATTATCATAAAATTGTTTAGCAATTTCATAAGTAGGGTTAACTAAATTTTTTCTATATGATTTAGCAAAAGTATATATAGAGTAGCTATTAACTTTTAATGGATTACAATATACTTCACCCATTAAGTTTAGTTGTTCATAACTAGATTTATAGAAAAAACTATGAACTGATTCCCAGTTTGTACCTTCTCCATTCTCACTAAAAAATACTGTATAAAGATTTTCGAGCATTTTTTGTGTCCATACTGGTCCGTCTTTTAATTGAACAGGAACAACAAGTATTTTTTGATTGCCAGTTGATTTTAATGAAATCCAATCATTTAGATTATCAACATCTTTAATAGTATATTTAAATGAGTTTGCTTTTTTATAAGATTTATCAGGATTTACTACATCAGTTGTATCTTGATTTTCTTTTGCAACCTCATTTTGAGGCTTATTAACATCAACATAAGTGTGTCCTTTATTACAAGATGTTAATAGACATAACAACAAAGGAAATATTAAATGTATAATTGAGTTCTTTTTCATTTTCTCCACCACCATATATTTTCTACTTAAGTATACTATAAATTTAATTTAAAGTCATTGATATATATCATAAATCATAAATTATTAAAGGTGAAAAAGATGAAATTATTATTGAAATGTTTGTTGGCTTTTTGTACCTTGTTTTCCACAAAAACCATTTATGCGGAAGATAACATTTATGCCCGCTCCTACGTTGTTATGGAACAAAATAGTGGGAAACTTCTAGAAAGCAAAGACTGTAACTTAGTTAGAAGCGTGGCAAGTGTTTCTAAAATTATGACGGCAATTATGGCAATCGAAAGTAATGATTTGTTTAAAACAGTGGAGATTGGTGAAGAGATAAATAATGCTGTGGGAAGTTCACTTTATTTAGAACAAGGAACTAAAGTAGATATTATTGAATTGGTATATGGATTATTGCTTAGAAGTGGTAATGATGCTGCACAAGCGATTGCTAAAAACATTGGAGGGACAGTGGATAACTTTGTTACTTTAATGAATAAAAAAGCATATGAAATTGGTATGAAAAATACAATATTTTCTAATCCTAGTGGTTTAGATATGTTTGATGATGGAAATAAATCTACTAGTTATGATTTAGCGCTTTTAATGCGATATTGTATGGAAAATGCAGTATTTCGAGAAATAAGTGGAACAAAGCAATATAAATCACTCGTAAAAGGAGTATGGAGTAATAAACATAAGTTGATTCAAAATTATGAATACGCAATTGGAGGAAAAACAGGATATACCAAAAAAGCGCGTCGCACTCTTATTACTAGTGCTAAAAAAGATAATTTGGAGTTAATAGTAGTGACACTTGATTGCGGAGGGGATTTTGTATTTCATAAGCAAAAATTTGAAAAATATTTTGAAAATTACGTTTATATTCCTTTTTTAAAAAAGGGAACAAATTATATTTTAAATTATGAATTAGTGACTAATAAAAATTATGGCATAGTTCTAAAAAAAGAAGAAGTAGAATTTGCTATTAAAATATATAAAATAAGTTCTAAAAATAATGATATACAAATGTACTTAGAACTACCAAATGGTCTAACTATTAATGTGGGGAGGGCGACTTTGTTGAATTATGCAGTCGTGAACAACTAATGAATAAAATTTGGATTTGGATTATTGTTATTTGCATATTTTATGGATTATTTACAGGTCGTTTTGATTTGATGGCTAATTCCATTTTGGCATTGCCTAATGAAGCTTTAGAACTTGTTTGTACTTTAGTATTTTCCGCATGCTTTTGGTCAGGGATTATGATGATATTATATGATTCTGGAGTAATTGATAAATTAGCTAAATTACTTAATCCATTTCTAAGAAGAATAATGCCTAACTTAAATGATGCAGAAGCTTATAAATACGTAGCAATGAATATTGCAGCAAATATATTTGGCTTAGGATTTGCTGCAACTCCAGCGGGATTAAAAGCAATAAAAAGAATGAAAGAATTATCAAAGGAAGAAAATAAAGAAGTGGCCACTGACGAAATGGTTACATTTTTGGTGTTAAATACTGCTGGAGTAACTATCTTGCCAACAACAGTTATGGCTATTAGGCAAAGCTATGGCTCGAAAAATCCGGCGGATTTCTTATTATTATCATTTATAGGCACATTAGCGTCTTGTATATTTGGTTTGTTGTTAGATAAATATTATCAAAAAAAAGCAAAAAAGAAGCGAAAAGGTGAATAAGTATGGAACGATTATCACTTGTTTTTATTCCATTATTAGTTCTTTTTGCTGTTGGTTATAGTTTTGCAAAAAAGAACAATGCCTATAATTCTTTTATTAATGGCGTTAAAGATGGATTACCTTTATTTAAAGAATTATTTCCAACAATTATTGGAATGTTATTATGTGTGACTTTATTAAAATCATGTGGATTAATAGATGATATTAAACAATTATTAACATCACTTATTCCTCAATCAGAAGTAATTATAGATTTAACACCAATGATTTTGTTTCGCCCAATATCTGGATCTGCTTCTATAGCGTGTTTTGATACTATTTGTAAAACTTTAGGACCTGATTCTTTAACTGCTAAAATTGCCGCGACTATACAAGGATCAACAGATACGACAATTTATATTCTAGCCTTATATTTTGGAACAGTAAAAGTAACTAAATGGAAGCATGCATTAAAAACTGGCTTATTAACTGATTTAGTAGGCATAGTTATTGGGATAGTGTTAGCAATAATATTTTTAAAATAATTGAAAAAAATTCAAATAAAATAATAGTTGTCATTCTTTATTAGGTAGAAAAGAGGAAGACACTATGAAAAAAAGTTTGAAATTTTTAATTCCATCAATGTTTGGCTTATTAGTAGCAGGATGTTCATTGGATGGAACAACACAAATAAATAAAGGAGACAATATTGAAACAAATAAAGCACGTTTAGACGCTGTAGCGGTTGATAGTTATACTACATCTATTATTCTTGATTCATTAGATGAAGTAAGCACATCAACTGATGTGGAAAATCCAGAAACATCTGAAAATCCAGAGAATCCAGATGAAACACCTAGTGAAAATGAAACAGTTGATGAAAATTTAGTAATTGTTAATAAC
>CAKPJO010000052.1 GCA_934162685.1 uncultured Bacilli bacterium
ATATTATACTTTAATTAAGTAGGTGATTACACGTGGATTATTTAAAATATAAAATCGAAACAGGCGAAGTTGACGTATCAATAGATTCGAATCATCAGAATGCATATTTATCACTTTCTGGCATGGAAAAAGTGTTCGACATTGAAGGTAAAATTAATTTAAAATATAATATAGATAGCCTAAAAACAAGAGATATCATTAATGAAAAATCAGTTATTAAAAATAAAGATGATGAAACACTTTATAATTTAAATGTTGTGTTTTCTATTGGACTTGAACATTTTCAACGAGCAGCCAAGAAATTTTATTTGTTTATAAAAGAAAACAAATTGGATGATACTTTATTTACTTTTATAAAAGACGGATTAGAAAATTTGTTTTTACCTAATGAAAAAGATCCTTTAAAAAAGATTGATAGTTATCAAGATGTATTTAAGCATTATGCTAAAGAAAGATTAGAAGAAGAAAATGATCAATATCATTATGCATATTCTTATCCATATATAATTATTGAACTTTATCAACAAATTATTGAAGATGCTAAAATTAGATATCATTTTCCAGATGATTTCGGAGTTGAAAAAGAACCAGGTAGCCTTGAAAAGATATTAGATATTTATTCTAATGTTGATTTTGGATTTGAACGAAACCCAATTGAAGATCAATTGGCAAGATATTTTTACTCTATTGTTACAGAAAAACCTTTTGTTAATTATAATAACGAAATAGCTACAATATTGCTTTTATATTTTTTAGATAATATTGATTACCTAGTTAAAGAAGATGTTCGTGATTTATTTACTTCTAGTGATATAGTGGCAATGATTACACTTATTGAAAATTCTTCACCAGAACAAAAAGAAGAAGTAATAGAAAAAACAAAGAAAATGTTAGTAAGTTCTAACTATTCTCCTTATAAAAAAGTTGATGATGCCTTTGCTAATTTAAAAGAAAATAACACATATAATAATGTCGTTAATTATATTGTTGCTTTTATTGAAAACTATTATGGTTATCAAGGATATTATGAATTTTTTAAATATAGAGAATCTAGTGTACTTAAAATTCATTATCATGGCGAATATAATAAATTCAAACTAAATGTAGCTGATTCAATTCAAAATTATAACACTCTTGTTTTTGATGTGTACGCAACTGCATATATGGAAGCACCAATTGGGTTAGTTCATCGTGATGAAATTATTGAAGATTTATATAAAGAAATTAAAGCAAGAAGTTATGATGACATTATTAAAGATAAGTTAATGAAAGCATTAAGACTTAAACTTGTTCCTTATTTTTGCTTAAAAGATATTAATATCGAATTTAATTTCATTTGGACACTTGAAGCAGATGAAGAGTATGAGTATTAATTTATGTGTTAGATGATGTTTGCAATTCTATGGAGGTGTAACTTATGATAAATTTTGATTTAAAAGAAGAAATAAAATTAGATAATTTCAAAGGCGGAGATGGAAGCGTAATTGCTAAAATATTTACTGACAATAACAATAAAATCATGAAAGCAACGTTAAAAAAAGGTTCATCGATAGGAATGCATACACATGATACAAGTAGTGAAATAATTTTTGTTATAAATGGAACCGCTAGTTGTGAGATTGATGGAAAAAAAGAACAAGTAAAAAAAGGGCAATGCCATTATTGTCCTAAGGGTAGTGCACATTCAGTTAAAAATATTGATGATGAAGATTTAGTTATGTTTTGTGTGGTACCAAATCAATAAAGATAATATACAAAAATACCAACAAAAAAACATAAATTGTTGATAAACTATGTGCTTACTTGTTTAAATATTTTAATATGCTATAATCACTTTACAAAGAACCGTTAGACTATTTCTAAAAGGCTTTATTAATCATTAAAAATGAGGAGGAAAGCCCAATGAATATTAGTCTTAGGCTTGACGTCAATGTTTTTGACGCGAAAAATATTATTAAATGGTTAGATAATGAAGATGTGACCAAATATCTTAATGAAGATATAAATTCGAAGACATCATTAATTGATATAATAAATTCTAATCGTGCGGATTTATTAACTTGCTATCTTAATAAAGATGGTAGATTTTTTCTTATTGATGATCGAAAAAATCATAGTATTGGTTTTTTAACATTATTTACGATAAGAACAAAAAAAGAATATGAAGTGGTTATAGCAATTGGAAATCCGAATAACTGGGGAAAACAATATGCACACATGGCATTAAAGCAAATAATGCGTGAAATATTTTTCTCATGGCGTATTGATAAGTTATTAGCGCGTATTCATATTGATAATCATCGCAGTATTAACTTATTCAAACATCTAGGATTTAAACAAAGCTTAATAAAAAACAATCATATTCATTTTGAAATAAATTTTAACGAGTATTTAAATTCATTAAGAAATAGTTCTAATAATTAAATAAACAAGATAAATTACATATAATCCAAGCAAGATAAAACCATCTTTTTTGGATATTTTTCCATAAATTGCAAATACAAATACAACAAGAGTTACAACCATCATAACAATTACATCAACCACTACTTGAGGGCCAGATGTTAATGGATTAACAGTTGCTGCAATGCCTAAAACAAATATAGTATTAAAAATATTTGAGCCAATAACATTACCTAATGCTAATTCATTTTGGCCTTTTTTTGCTGCTACGCAACTTGTAACAAGTTCAGGTAAAGAAGTGCCAACCGCAACAATAGTAAGACCAATTAAAGATTCTGCTAAGTCATGATCAATGTGAGCAGCATCGGATATTTCTAAAGCAATTCCTTTAGCGCCAAATACGACTGCTTCTCCACCAAAAATTATACCAGCACAACCGACAATAGCTAAAATAATAGCTTTCCATAATTTAATATCTTTAATTTCAGAACTCTCTTCTACAACTTGATCTTCTGGATGCTTCTTAGCTCCGCTTACTAAGAACCAAATATAAAGAACAATTATTACTGCTAAAATAATTCCTTCCCATCTTAATATTGCATAATTACCAGTAACAGAGCCATTACCAAATAAAATTACAAACAATACTAGAAGAGCAGATACCCCAATTAAAAAAGGATACTCTCTTTTACATACTGATTTTTTAACAATAATTGGTGTAAATATTGCTGAGAAACCTAAAACAAGTAATAAGTTACAAATATTGGAACCGATGACATTACCAATAGCAACATTAGCATTACCGCCTTCAATAAGAGAAGAAATGGAGTCGGATACAGAAACAGCAAGCTCTGGGCAACTAGTTCCCATAGCCACAATAGTTAAACCAATGATTAATTCTGAGATATGCAATTTTTTTGCAATTGCGCTACTAGCATCAACAAAGATATCACAAAATTTTACTAAACATAAAACACCAATAATAAATGCAATAATAAATGCAATAACTCTTAAGGCAACTGGCCAAGAATCGACAAATGTAAAACTCATAAATTTAATCTCCTAAAATAAACTAATTAAAGTGTTAATACCAGCTACAACATCACTCCAGTGAGTGAAGAAAATTTCTAAACCGATAGCAATTAATATTATTCCACCTGCAATAGTGGCTTTATTAGCAAATAATGTTCCGAATTTTTTTCCAATGAATACTGCTGCTACACAAATAGCAAATGTTACTACACCAACAATAGCAAATGTAAGATAAGCTTCTAAAGGAGGAACATTACCATAAATAATTCCAACACTTAAAGCATCAATAGAAGTGGCTACAGCTTGAAGTAATAAATAGCCAATAGTTATATTTTTAGATTTCTTATTTTCTTCATTGTCTTTTTCTTTCCCTTCTTTGATTCCGTCGACAATTGTTTTGATGCCAAGGAACAATAATAATATCAAAGCGATCCACGGAACAAGATATCCAAATATTCGAGAAAAGTTTTCTCCTAATGAACTACTTAAGACTGTAATGATTAAGTATCCAATGACTGGCATTAATATTTGGAACAATCCAAACATTCCAGCAATTAAAAAAGTCTTTTTGAGTTTCATATTTGGCTCTGCTAAACCATTACTCATGGAAACAGCACATGCATCCATAGCAAGTCCTGCTCCTAATCCTATCGCGGTAATAATCCAAATAAATGTTTCCATGTTTCTTTCTCCTTCGAACAAAAAAAACGAGACCTAATTAACACGAAAAAGTGCTAATATAAGTCTCGTTAATTAAGATTGGCCTGGCTTTGTGACCGGTTTGTAGGTCAATCACTCTTTTTTAGAGTCAACTACTCCCTTAAATTACTTTGATATGTTAACACTTTTGAGTTATAAAAACAATGACAAAATAGAAAAAAGTTATGCAAAATCAAGTTAGTTTTAACTAACTTTCTATGTAAGCATATCGTTTTTATATCAAGTAATGATGTGTTATCATATTAGTAATTAGAAAGTGAGTTGTTTTATATGAAAAAAGAAATTTTTAATGAACGTATTATATATAAAAATGATGAAAATGTTGTAGTGGCGCAAATTGATTTTCCTAAGACTGGTGATAATGAAATAACTATTACACATACATTTGTTGATGCATCGTTACGAGGACAAGGGATGGCTAAAAAACTTGTAGAAGAAGTCATAAATATTGCCCAAAAAGAAAAATATAACATAAGAGCGACATGCTCATATGCTATTGGATATTTTGATAAAAATCATATTGATATTTATAAAGCTAATTAATAGCTTTTAGATAATCGAGGAATTTATGAGGAGAACTTGGCTTTTTTGTTTCGATGAACATTTTTATATAGTTTAATATTTCTTCTGTAGGATAACCATCACTTGCAAATTCTGTTCTCTGATCATAGCATATTTTTCCTTGTTTGTTTTTATATGGTTCGACTTTATCTCCAACCCAAGATACAACACAATATATTACGTCCACAGGCTTATATAATTGGATGCCGGTTTTGTAGTCTCCGTATATATTTGGAAACGCTAATGAACATTTCAAGTCATCTTTATAAAATCCAATTGTTAACATTTTATTTCCTTTTTCATATGTAAGACCGAATGTATCATCGTCATTATCTTTATAACAAGGCACGTTGTCACTAACAACAACACTTATATTTGAGTAAGGTAAAATATTTGAAGCATCGAATATTATTACTTTGCACTCTAAAACACTATTGTTTTTTAGCTTACCATCTAAAACAAGCGTTTCGTTTTTTAAATAATCTTTATAGTTTGCTGATGAATAATTAATTTCTTGACCGTTGACAAGAACACTTATATTCCCGAATATAGTATTAATTTTCTTATCAGTTAATAATGAAGTATTTCTCATAATCTTTTATTTCACCCTATCTGCGTATATTTTATCAAAAAAAAAGTAAAAATACTATATTATTTTGATTTTATAAGCACTTTTGTTGACAAAATTTTACTACATTTTAAAAACCTCCGAATAAATCGGCGTTTTTTTTATTTTTATAATAGTAGTAAAAAATGCCAATTTCAAAATATTTAAACAAATGGTTTAATTTTACTTATTTTTGCTTCTGTGGTATTCTTTATGAAAGGTGATTTTATGAAATGTTGTATTTTAGGATCAGGAACTTGGGGAAGTGCTTTGGCACAAGTACTAAGTGACAATGGACAAGATGTAATTATATATGGACGTGGCATTGAAGAAGTTAATGATATTAATCTTAATCATGTTAATAGCAAGTATTTTGGTGATGATGTTAAGTTATCTGCAAATATTATTGCCACTAATGATATTAGTGTGGCAGTTAAAGAGGCTAACATAATTATTGTTGCAGTACCATCTATTGCTTATCGTGACGTGTTAAATAAGATGAAACCATATATAATGGGTAAACCATATATAGTTTCTGTGGCAAAAGGGTTTGATCCGAAAACATTACATAGAATGTCTGATGTGGTTCGTGAAATTATTCCAAATTCTATGCGCCAAGAAGTTGTTTCACTTATTGGACCAGGACACGCAGAAGAAGTTATAGTAAGAAAACTTACTTGTATTACTTCGACATGTGTTGATGAAGATGCTGCAAAATATATTCAAATGGCATTTTCTAATAATTATTTAAGAGTTTATGTTCAAACAGATGAAGTAGGTGCTGAGATTGGCGCAGCCATCAAAAACACCATTGCAATTGCGGCTGGCATATTACAAGGGTTAGGTATGGGTGATAATGCTAAAGCAGCATTAGTGACACGTGGACTAATAGAAATGATTAAACTCGGAACATTTTTTGGCGGAAAAGAAAAAACATTCTTAGGACTTACAGGTATTGGCGATTTAATGGTAACTTGTAATTCACATTTTTCTCGTAATTTCCAAGCTGGGTTAGAAATTGGAAAAGCAAATAGCGCTAAAGAGTTTTTAAAAAATAATACTAAAACGGTTGAAGGTATAAGAACGACAGAAGTTTTATATGAAATTGGTATAAAAAATAATATTGAATTACCAATCGTTAGTGCAATCTATGATGTGCTTTATAAAGATGTTGCTCCTAAAGACGCTCTAGTTAATTTAATGAATCGAAAATTAAAGAAAGAATAATAGATATATACAGCTGGTTAATGATAAAATATTAGTGTGAAAATTGGAGGGTATTATATATGAAGGATTTTAAAGAAATAAGAATTGTTGATAATTTTTATCAATCATCTGCTTTTTTTCCAATGCCATTAACACTTATTGGCACATTAGATGAAAAAGGAGAAAAAACAAGCTTCGGTGCTTATTCATTGATTTTTCCTTACTATATTGCTGGTAAAAATTATTATGCTATGATTCTTGAGTGTCGTAATTCGTCTAACACTTGTAAGGGACTATTAAGATACGGAAAATGCACGATTAATTTTTTACCTTATAGCAAAAAGAACTTTGCTCATCATGTTGATATGGGATTTCCAGGAGATACTCCAGAAGAAAAAATTAAAAATCTAAAATTTCATCCAGTAGATTCTTTATCTAAAGAATTAGATCCAATTGGTAATTACCCTAAAGTGTTAGCGGAAGCTCTTCAAGTTATGGAATGCACATGGGTTAAAGAACTAGATGGAGCGGAAAATGATAAAGTTTTAGAAGAATATAATGGGCCTTATCATAACTTTAATGGAATTACGTCAAAATATGGCGCACATTTTATTTTAAAAATTGATCATATAATTTTAAAAGATAAATACCAACAAGCATTAATTAATGGTGTGAATAGAGGAAATTTTTGCCCTTTACCTACAAATTGGGGATATCGTGATTCGAAAAATTTCTGGTGTTCAAAATATCATAAACCAGATGCAGTTGGTATTCCAAACCGTGAGGTTGACCTATCTTCTTTGCAATATGCAGCAAAAAGATTAAACACAGATGTTACTTTTACTGATGGTGCTTTAAAGATGTTAGTAAAAGTACCACGTCCATTTTTAAAACTAGTTTTGCAAGGATGCGTTGATTGGGCGAATAAAAATAATTGCAAGGTCATCACTGAAAAAGAAATGGCAATTATTAATGATAAAAGATCAAAAGACAAAAAGAATAGTAAATAATTATTAAAATTACTAAAAAATGGTATGTATTTTGCTGATAAAAAGTAAAAACATGCCTTTTTATTTCTGCTTTTTTGTCAATATAAAACTCATGGAAAAAATTGGATGATAACAAATATGGCATTTATGTTAGTCTTTTTCCAAGAGGTGATATATATGAAAAAGAAATTTTTTCTATTTATGATGCTGTTATTATCAGGATGTAATTCTAATTCAGTTACTTCAGGTATTACAAATTCAAGTAGTGTTAGTAATTCTAACAGTGTTAGTGTTGAAGATAATTCCTCAATACCATCTTCTATTACAACATCGAATAATAACAATAGTGTAACATATAGTTCAAGCGAAACTATAAAATTTAACCGCAAAATCAGGGTGTATTTAAATCCATCTGTGCAAACATGGAATAAATACGTGGATAACCTAGGCACGGAAGCAGAACATATGAATAATATTGCACAATATTTATATAATGAATTAAAACAATATAATTTTTTAGAAGTAAAAGCTAATTTATCTTATAAATCATTACAAGAATCAGTTTTAGAAAGTAATACTTTTAATTCGGATATTCATTTTGCTTTACATTCTAATGCGGGTGGTGGCAGAGGTAGTGAAATATTTACAATATCATCATATGAATTTTCTAATACTATTTATAATGATTTTTTGAGCTTAGGCGATTTTAAAAGGCGTGGGGTTAAAAATGGCTCTACGCTATATGAGATAAAAAATTCAAAAGCTAAAGATAAAGCATTAATGGAAATATTGTTTCATGATAATGCTTTGGAAGCAAGATTTATTGTAAATAATGAAGAAAGAATTGCGCGTCAATTTGCAGAATCAATTGTTAAACATATCTATACTAGTTATGGTAATAAAAATTAACACTTCATTAATTGATTTTCAAATCACTTGTTTTTTGAACTAATAATGTTTATTATTACTATAGTAATAATTTTTAAAATTATATAGTTTATAGGAGAAGTGAAATAGATGATTTGTAAAATTGCTAATGAAATAATTGAATTCAAGTTATTAGATCATTCTATTTTACTTAATTCATTAGAAAAATACGTTGTAAGCGATATGAAACCAAATTTTCAAATTGCTGTTAATTGTGTTGATGATGTAATACCTATTGGTAAACTTCTTAATAAGACTAAATTTTATGATATTTATGAAGTTAATAATCAAATTATTCAAATGCAAAAAAATGAGCAGACTGGTAAATATTATGCAAGAATTTTGTATGATATTCAAAACACCATTATTGAAATATGCCAAGATGACATTAACAAGATGGCTAATGACGAGTATCTCTTAACACAATACGTTTTCCCATGGTTTATTATGAAAAAACATAAAGCTATTTGGATGCATGGATCTTCAATTTTGTTTAATAGTAAAGCAATACTATTTAGCGCACCATCGGGAGTAGGCAAGTCAACGCATACTAGACTTTGGAAACAATATGTTCCTAATATTGAACATATAAATGATGATAAAAACATCATAATTTTCCAAAATAATCAATTGACTTTATATGGTAATCCATGGAGTGGCAAACATCAAATTGATTCGAATATTTCTGCTCCATTAGTGGCAATTGTTTTCTTATATCAAAGTAAAGAAAATAAAATCGTTAAATTATCAAAAAAAGAAGCTTTTCTTAAGATATTTAAACAAGTTATTCAGCCATTTGATAAAAGCGTTATTGATGATTGGAATGATATAACTGATGAATTATTAAAATTGCCAATTTATGAATTAGGATGTAATATATCGGTGGATGCTGTTAATCTTATTAAAAAGACATTGGAGGAAGAAGTTTATGAAAATTAGTGATAAGTTTATTTTAAAAGTAATTGATGATGAAAAAATGTTAATTCCTGTTAAGCATGATTATGCTAGTACGCAAAAGATTATTAATTTAAATGATACTAGTTTTTACATTTATTCTTCAATAAAAAACGGACTAAGTGAAGAACAAATAATATCTAAAATGATGGAAGAATATGAAGTTGATAAAGATACATTAACTAAAGACGTACATAATTTATTAAAACAATTTATTGAATTAGGTGTAATTGATGAATAGTATTACTCAACTTGTTGAAGTGATGAATACTGCATTTGACCAAAATCTTAAATTTGAAATGCCTGTTAATGGAACATCAATGCTTCCTTTTATTCATGCTGGTGATTTAGTAATGTTAGATAAAATTTCTAATCATCAAATAAAAAAGGGAGATGTTGTGCTTTATAAAAGAGAAAATGGGCAATATGTTTTGCATCGTATTCATAGCATTAAAGACGGAATGTTAGTAATGTTAGGGGATAATCAATTAAAATTAGAAAAAAATATTGCTTATAATCAACTATTAGCAAAAATGATTTCTTATAAAACTAAGAAAAAGGATGTAAGTG
>CAKPJO010000053.1 GCA_934162685.1 uncultured Bacilli bacterium
GTAGAAACCTGTACATTCTAATACAACGTCAACATCTAATTCTTTCCATGGGCAGTTGTTTGCATCTTTTTCAGCATAGATTCTGATTTTGTGACCATCAACAGCAATCCATCCTTCTGCTTCATCATCTGCAGAGCATGTAACTTTATCTGCTAATGCATATCTACCTTGTGCTGAATCATACTTTAATAAATGAGCCAACATTTTTGGGCTTGTTAAATCGTTGATTGCAACAATTTCGTATCCTTCTGCACCAAACATTTGTCTGAATGCTAAACGGCCGATACGTCCAAATCCGTTAATTGCGACTTTTACTGACATAATTAAATATCCTCCTATAAATATGTTTAGTTTGTCTACATCTATATATTGCCATTTTTTAAAACAAAAATGAATATATATTTTAAATTGTAAGCGCTTTTCTTTTCCTTTTTATATTATATATAAAAACTTTTCTTACATTTTTTCTTTTGCTTCAATACCAATTAAGTTTAAAGCGTTCTTTAAAGTAACCATTGTTGCTAATACTAAGCCTAAACGTTGGTTAGATAATTCAATGTTGGAGTCATCATGAATACGGAAAGAGCCATAGTAACTATGGAAGTATTGCGCTAATTTTTGGACATAGTTACAAATCTTATTTGGCATTCTTGTTTTAGCGGCATCCGCAACAACACTTGGGAACTCATTAATATGTTTAAGTAATAATGTTTCTTTTTCTTCTTTTAATAAATTATAGTCATTTACTTTTTCAAATTTTGGACTTGAAGCAACAATAGAATTCATACGTGCATAAGCATATTGGACGTAGAACACTGGATTATCGGCAGTTTGTTTACGCGCAAGTCCTAAATCAAAATCAAAGTGAGTGGCAACATCTTTACAAACAAAGAAATATCTAGCGGCATCAACGCCAATATCATCACATAATTCACGAATTGTAACAGCGTTACCTGTACGCTTAGACATTTTTACTTCTACGCCATCATCAACTAAACGTACCATTTGAATCAAGTCTACTTCTAAAACATCTTTAGGATATCCAAGAGCTTCTAATGCGCATTGCATACGTTTAACATAACCATGGTGATCTGCACCCCAAAAGTTAACTAATTTATTATATCCTCTTTCAAGTTTATAAACGTGGTTAGCAATATCAGGAGTTAAATATGTAAATAATCCATCATTTTTCTTTAAGACACGGTCTTTATCATCGCCATATTCGCTAGATTTAAACCATAACGCGCCATCTTGCTCATAAGTTAGACCCATTGATTTCATTTTATCTAAAACATCTTTTATACGTTTAGCATTATCTAAATAGAAGAATCTTTCATGAATCCAAGAATCAAATCCAACACGGTAATAATCTAAGTCACGTTTAATTTTATTTAATTCTAATTCAATACCTTTATCTTTAAAATATTCTTTACGTTCATTAACATCTGCATTAAGCCATTTATCACCATCAGTATCCGCTAAATCATGAGCTAATTTAATAACATCTGGTCCATGGTATCCATCTTCTGGAAGTGGATAACTCTTTCCAAAGCAATCAAAATATCTAGAGATAAGAGATTCTGCAAGCATATCAATTTGATGACCAGCATCATTAACATAATATTCACGTAAAACATCATAACCTGAGAAATTCATTAAACGAGTAACACTATCTCCCCAGGCAGCACCACGAGCATGTCCTAAATGTAAATCTCCTGTCGGATTAGCAGAAACATATTCCACTAAAACTTTTTCGCCATTACCAATATTATTTCTTCCATAATTTTCATTTTGTTCAAGAATATTGTTAATAATATTTGCTAAAGAGGATTTTTTCATTTTGAAGTTAATAAATCCCGGATTAGCAACAGTAATTGATTCGACATTATCTAATACTTTTTCTAATTCTTCTTTTACTTTTTCTGCAATAACTTTTGGATTTTGATGAAGAGTTTTAGCTAAACGCATTGCGATATTAGTGGAATAATCACCAAAACTATTATCACGTGGTATTTCAATCATAATTAAGTCTTTTACATCATCTAAATCAAAGGCATTTTTAACTGCGGTTTCAATCGCAGATTTTAAATTTGTTTCTAAATCCATAATAAACTTACCTTTCCAATCACTTTTAGTAATTTGTTTTATTCTTTATTGATTTGCTTAAATATAATACTATATTTATCTTTCTTATTCTAGATTATTATTGCTATTTTTTCTTGCTACTACAAAACATTCTGGAAAATCATTACCATATATGAGTTCATTATGAATAATGTTCCAATTATTTTCACCCAAAAATTCCATATATTTTTTATCTGTCCACTTAGAATAAGTTTTAAATCCGCCCAATACCATTAAAATAATTCTTGGCGTAATATGTCCCATATTTCTTGTATAGGTCGGAGCAATCAAAAGTCCATCATCTTTTAGCACTCTTCTTATTTCATTAAGTGCTCTAATTGGATCAGGGATAATATGTAAACAATTAGCAATTACAATCGCATCAAATGTTTTATCAATGTAAGGCATATTAGTGCAATCACATACTTCTAGCTTAACATTACTTGGTAAATCTTTCTTTTTGGCTTCATTAACCATTTCTTGAGAATAATCAGTTGCAGTCAAAGATTTAGAATTATTAGCAATTGCCTTAGTTAACATTGCTGGTCCCATAGCAAGTTCCAAAACATTCATATCTTTATTTAAAAAACCAGTTATGCTACTTTCTAATTTTTGAAAAAATATTTCACCTTTTTTATTATTTCTTTGCATTTTTTGATATCTTTTCGCATTTCTATCCCAAAATCGTTTATTATCGTTCATATTATTTACTCCTACAATATTAGTGTACACTAACAATGTATTAAAAGCAAAAAAACTAGAATTTTTTAATCATTCAGTTCTAGTTTTTAAGGTAATATTAAGATTCTTTTTAAACGTATAAATAGAAATAATAGATATTGTTAATAACATAGCAATTGTTGTAATTATTGATAATGTATACATATCACTATTATTTCCATCAGAAGCCACAATCGTAAGAGTGTTTTGTAATGTTAAAATTGACATTACTGCATCAAATAAATTTACCATTCTCACTTGTTTATAAATGAGATTTTGCTGTTTTTGAACTTTACAAAATTTAATTATTGCTAAGGTAACTTTATAAGTGGTATAGGCTGCAACCGCAATCGCAGATATAAGCGATAAATTTACTTTTTTTTGATGATTGATAAGTAAAATCGCCGGCAAAATCATAGCCAAGTTCATAATAAACATAATTACCGATGTCGAGATATAAATTTGTTTGTCTCTTTTTATATCTTTTTCATCTTCTTTTTTGCTTTTCTTTTCTCTTACATATAAAATCATCCTAATGGTAAGAAGTAAAAGATAATACGTAAATATTGCTATATTCCAAATAACGTTTTTATAAAATCCCAATACTCCATTATAGATGCAAAAGAACAAAGCAAAACAAACAGATATTAAAAAAGCATATTTTTTACAAAAAGAAATAATTTTATTAATTAATTTTTTAATTGATTTAATCATTTACTAATCCTACTTCACATTACCAGTGGGAGTATATTTCATAATAATGTTCATAATTTTGTCAATTGGTTCTTTACAATCATCCGCTAGCCAAAGCATGATAACCGCTAAAATGCCTTTAGAATAAAACGACAAAGCGTATTTTTGTTCATCACGTGGCACATTTAGTTTATCCATAATTGGTTCAAATAATTCTTGATACATTTTTTCAAATGTTGATTCTGAATCAAATAGCTCTGGGCGATCATGAATTAATTTGAATGCTTTTTTATTTTCTTTGATAAATTCCAAATATGGTTTTAAATAATCTGGTGTTATAAGTACTAATTCGCTTTTATTTTTAGACATTTTCCAATCGCCTTTAAAAGCATCTTTTTTACTTCCGAATGATTCATAAAATTTTTTATTAATCATTGCAATGGCTTCTTTTAATAAATCATCCATTGTTTCATAATGGAGATAGAAAGTAGATCGATTAACCCCAGCTTTTTGGCATATTTCTTTTACTGTTATATATTGGTAATCTTTCTTTTCTAAAAGTAATAATAAAGCCTCATCCATAAGTATGGCGGTATTAAAATATTTGCTTTGAAACTTATCCATAATACCACTCACTTTCAATAATTATTTTTCTTGTTCAGAGATTTCTTTAGCTAATGTGACAATATCATAAGCATATTTTTCTTTGCCTTTGGCCAATATTCTCTTATATATTGGATAATTAAATCCTACCATAGCCATACCAATAATGCCAATGATAATACCTAATACCATCATTAATGTGCTTCCATCTCCAATTACTTTCATCGATAAGCACATTCCTACTCCTAATACTAATGAGCCAATAATACCGAAAGTATATCCGAATATATTAGCAGGTGCTTTAGCCTTTGCATCAAGCTTTTTTAACGCAACTACTTTTGATGTGTCCTTTGGGGCATATTCGTTTGCAATTGATTCTGCATAAATTTTATCTGTGTTCATAATTTAATTCCTCCTATCGAACAACTATAGTTTATGTTGATAAGAGCATTAATTAAACAACACAAAAATAGATATGTGTTGATTTAAAAAATTATTATTTTAAGTTTAAATTAATAAACAAATTTATAGCACAAAAAAACTGACACAATTTGCATCAGTTATAATTAATTTTGGTGGAGATGGCGGTAATCGAAACCGCGTCCAAAATAAGTCCAGTAAAGATCACTACAGTTTAGTTTGCTGCTTGATTTCCTTAAAAGTAAGACCAACAAACGAATCCGCTTTTAAGTAACCTATAATTTTTCGTGCCTACCTTATAGATATCGATAAACCTTATTCTCTTTAAATTGCACCTTTAACAAACCAAGAGACCCAGTTCATTAAGATGGCTTTGCTTCCCGATAAGTGGGACTAATGGGCTTTAATTAAGCAGCGAAAGCAAATTGATTTCTGTTGCCAGATATTGTTTTTTGGTCTTTAACGCGACCATCCGACTGCGCTCCTTACCCGACCATACCCTGTCGAGACCAATACATCCCCATTTAGTATTGTATGCTTAAAGCATGAGCATATACTAACACTTAGCCATGCTTTTTGCAAGTTTAATATAAAAAAAATTGCCCACAAATAAATGTGAGCAATTAATTAATACAACTATTTTATCTTATTCGCCTAAATCAGGTAAATTGAAATCAAATTCAAATGAAGCAGAAGCTACTTCTTTCATTCCACTAACGCTTGGTAATGATTTGCTAATTGAATATTTAGCACTTGCTTTTGCTGAAACATAAACACCTGTTGTAGATGTAGAGAAATCATAAGAAGCAAAGCGATAATTATCAACAACTAGTTTGTAAACGATTTCTGATTTTTTATCTTCTTTATCAGTATAAGAAGTTGTTGATTTTAAGCATAAGTGACCTTCACCTTTTGATTTCATTTCATAAGCATGCTTGTATCCATCAATTTCAGTTGTAGATGAACTTTGTGGGAATGTAGCAAGCATTTTTTTCAATGAATCAGAAGAACCTAAATCCAATACTGAATCAACGGCCTCTGTAACTTTATCCGTAAACTTAGCAATTGTAGCAGATTCTAATACTGCATATTCTTTGCTAGATGCATTAATTGCATAGAACTTTTCATCTTTTTTTCCGAAGTAAATATCGGACTTAGTACTTCCTTCAGTACTTCCGCCTTCTGTTTTGCCACTTACAGCAACATGGAAATAGTCATTAGCAAAATAAATGTCCATAGAAGCATTTGCTTTTACTTCTTTAACTACACTCTTAGTTTTAAGTGAAAGATGAACTCCTTTTTCTAATACTTCTGTAGCAGTTTCTGATTCATGATCAGCCATATTTTTTGCTCTTTTTTGTGCTTCTTCTTTTGTGATATTTGAACCATCACATGAAGCTGCAAGTAAGGCAACAAAAGCTAAACTTGCGATAGTTTTAATATTTTTTTTCATAATAAATTCCTTCCTTCCTTTATATTTATAATATAACAATATTAAAAAAACATTGCAATAATGACAACGTTTTTTTTAAACAATATTCAATTATTTGTCGATTTTTTATTTGGTTCCAGTCGATCCAAATCCACCTGTACCGCGTTTAGTATCATTCAAACTATCTACTTCATCAAACTCAACTTTTAAAAATGGAGTGACCACTAATTGAGCAATACGTTCATCTTTAGCAATTGTTTGTGGTTCATCGCTATGATTATGTAAAGCAACCATGATTTCCCCTCGATAATCAGCATCCACTACTCCGACTTTATTAGCAGGAGCTAAATGCCTTTTACTTGCTAGCCCACTACGAGCATAAATTAATCCCGCATAACCAACTGGTATTTCTAAAGCGATACCAGTATGAATTAATTTAGTTTGATGTGGCAATATGGTAACATCATTTTCTTCGCAAGCATATAAATCTGCACCAGCTGAAAATTCACTACCATAAGTTGGGATTATTGCTAAATCATTTAGTTTTTTAATGTTAATGTGCATAAGGTCCTCCTATTTATTAAGAGAAGATAAAACTATCTTTCCTTGTTTGTTTGTTTCTTTCATATCAATAATTCTTTGATTACTTGAGCCACGAAATTTAAGACGAATATCTTTTAGTTCTTCTACAAATTTTCCATCTACTAAAATATCAACTAAGTTTAATATTTCTTTTGCACTTGGTAAACTTGCTCTACTTTGTTCAACGCCCATTAATTCTTCATAAGTGAATCCAGAATAAACCCAAATTGTTTTATTAGGAACTTCTTTTCTTACTTCTTTTATAAGTTCTAATACTTGTTCTTGGTTTTCTGGTTCAAATGGTTCTCCACCTAAAATCGTAAGTCCTTCAATGTATTCTTTTTTTAAACTATCGATTAAGGCTTCTTTGGTATAATTAGTAAATTCTTTACCATAATCAAAAGCCCAAGTCATTGGATTAAAACAATTTTTACAATGATTACGACATCCAGAAACGAAAAGGGATACACGTACCCCTATTCCGTTAGCGATATCACAATTTTTAATCTCGCCATAATTCATAATTATAAGTGTAATACTCTTTCTTTAATTTCTTGTGTACGGCCTTGGTTCCAATATTGTGTGCCAATATAGCCACATGTACGACGAGCAACATTCATTTTACTTTGATCTCTATTATGGCAATGTGGACATTCCCAAACTAATTTGCCATCTTCATCAGTAACAATTTGAATTTCCCCATCATATCCACAAACTTGGCAGAAGTCTGATTTTGTATTAAGTTCAGCATACATAATATTTTCATAAATGTATTTGATTACAGATAATACTGCTGGTATGTTATCTTTCATATTTGGAACTTCGACATACGAAATAGCGCCACCTGGTGATAATCTTTGGAATTCTGCTTCTAAAGCAAATTTAGAGAATGCATCAATTTGTTCAGTTACATGAACGTGATAAGAATTCGTAATATAGTTTTTATCAGTTATTCCTGGAATAATACCAAATCTTTTTTGTAAACTCTTAGCAAATTTATAAGTTGTACTTTCAATTGGTGTTCCATATAAAGAATAATCAATATTTTCTTCTTTTTTCCATTTACTAGTATAGTCATTTAATGTTTGCATGACTTTTAAGCCAAATTGTTTGCCTTCTTCTTCAGTAAGTTTTTTATCAACCATATAAAGAACTGTCTCCCATAAGCCTGCATATCCTAAAGAAATAGTTGAATAACCGCCATGAAGGAGTTTATCAATAGTTTCACCTTTCTTTAATCTTGCTAATGCGCCATATTGCCATAAAATTGGTGCAACATCAGATACAGTGCCTGTTAATCTTTCATGGCGGCATTGTAACGCTCTATGGCAAAGTTCAAGACGTTCATCAAGTATTTTGAAAAATAAATTCATATCTTTCTTAGAAGACAAAGCAACATCAATTAAGTTAATGGTAACAACACCTTGATTAAAACGACCATAATATTTAGGCTTTCCATTTTCATCAACATAAGGAGTTAAGAATGAACGACAACCCATACAAGGATAGCAATTACCATTACCATTCTTATCAACTTTGTATTCAAGCATTTTCTTTTCGGAAATATAGTCTGGTACCATTCTTTTAGCGGTACACTCCGCTGCTAACTTAGTTAAATACCAATATTTAGAATCTTCATGAATATTTTCTTCTTCTAAAACATAAAGAAGTTTTGGGAAAGCTGGAGTAATCCATTCACCAGCTGGATTTTTAGTGCCTTGAATTCTTTGTTTTAAGACTTCTTCAATAACCATTGCTAAATCTTCTTTAGTGCGTTCATCTTTTGCTTCATTTAAATACATATTTACAGATACAAATGGTGTTTGTCCATTAGTGGTTTGTAAAGTATTAATTTGATATTGAATTGTTTGAACACCATGCTCAATTTCTTTCTTCAAACGTTTTTTAACAATACTTTCTACCATATCTGTAAATTCTTGTTCTGGCCCTTTGAAGTCTTTACGATAATCTTCTAATTCTTCAAGAACATCTTCACGAATATTTCTTCTTGATTCGTCAACGAATGGTGCTAAATGTGACAAAGTGATTGTTTGTCCACCATATTGGCTAGATGCAACTTGAGCAATGATTTGAGTAGCAATATTACAAGCAGTATAAAATGAATGTGGTTTTTCAATTAACGTACCAGATATAACTGTGCCATTTTGTAACATATCTTCCAAATTAACTAAATCGCAGTTATGGATATGTTGAGCAAAGTAATCCATATCATGGAAATGGATAATACCCTCTTTATGTGCTTTAACAATATCTTCTGGTAATAAAAAACGTTTAGAAATATCTTTAGATACTTCGCCAGCCATATAGTCACGTTGCGTAGAAACTATAACTGGATTCTTATTCGAATTTTCTTGTTTAACTTCTTCATTATTTAATTCGATAAGAGAAAGAATACTTTCATCTGTTGTATTTGCTTTTCTTACGAGCGCGCGATTATATCTATATGTTATGTAAGAGCGTGCTAAAGCATAGTTTCCAGAAGCCATCAAAGCATCTTCAACCATATCTTGAATCTCTTCAACATTTAAAGCTCTTTTGATTTTTTTGCATTTAACATTAAGGTCAGCTACAACCTTATCAATTGCTTCCAATGACAAACGATCTTGTGGTTCAATTGATTCATTAGCGTGAATAATTGCTAATTTGATTTTGTCTAAATTGAACTTAACTTCTTGTCCCCCACGCTTAATTACTTTCATATAAAAATCACTCCTAACACTTATAAACATAAACTACATTATGGTTCTTTAAATAGTGCTATTAAATTATAATTTAAGAAGACAAATAAGACAAGATAGGTGCTCAAAAAGTAAACGAGTTTTGCAATTTTAAAAACATTGATTTTAAATTGCCTGATGCCTTGAATAGGCACTTTTATCAAGAAAGTTCACTCATAGTAATATAAAATTAATTTGTTTAAAATTATTTTAAATATGGCGGTTTTGCCGATTAATTTTTTTTGCCATTTTGTATGCGCTTTCTATCATCTTTAATTATTTTGTCTAATAAAAGCAATAATAAGTTAACACTAACTAAAAAAGTGGACGAAAATCACTCTTGTCCACTTATTAATTTCCAATTACTTCAAATCGAATTTATGCTAAAGAATAATACCCTAAAGTAAGCATTAATCCATAGTAATAAAGAGCTAAATAATCACCTGATAACACTTGATGAGTTGGTGATGTAATAACTTGATTTGTTCCATCAATAAGTCCACTCTTTAAGTCGGTATAAGCAAAGCCACCTGTTGAACTTTGGAAAATTGGG